>JBEEGB010000310.1:0-4798 GCA_041166585.1 Acidimicrobiaceae bacterium | reverse complement strand
TGGACCGGCAGGCTGTGGCCCAGCAGCTCGATGGTCGCGTCGGGTGCGGGTGCGACGTCCGGCAGCTCGATCACGGCGCTGTCCGGCGTGCCGAGCACGATGGCGTGCAGGGCGTCGGCGCCGAGGGTCCAGCGCACCGGGAGACCGTCACCGGTCTCTGCCTCGCTGATGTGCCACGGGCGCGTGCCGTAGATCGCCTGGCCGTTCGTCCGGAGCCACCACCCGAGTCCGAGCAGGCGCTCGGCTTGTGCCCAGGGGATGGTCCCTTGGCCCGTCGGACCCACGTTGAGGAGGAGGTTGCCGCCGTTGGCGACGACGCCGACGAGGAGGTGGACGAGCTCATCGACCGAGAGGTAGCTGTCGTCGGGCTCGTCGCGGTTGTATCCGAACGAGGTGCCGATGCCGCGGGTGGACTCCCACTTGCGCCCGTACTTCGCGCCGTCGGTGGAGTACTCGGGCGTCACGAAGTCGGTGTGCACCTGCCCGCCGGTCTGGCCGATCATGTCGAACCGGTTGTTCACGACGCCGTCGGGCACGCGTTCGTAGTACTCGGCGAAGAGGCCTTCGAGGTCGGCGCTGGCCGGGTACCCGATGTCGTTCCAGAGCACCGACGGCTCGTAGCGATCGATCAGCTCGCGCCAGTGCAGGTCGGCGTACGCGAGGTACTCGTCGGTCTGGGGGACGGCGGCGAGCATGCTGGCGAAGTCCTTCATCGGCAGCCCACCGAACGTCCAGTCGAGCCCTCCCGAGTAGTAGGTGCCGAAGCGCATGTCGCGGTCGCGCACCGCGGACGCGAGCTCGCCCACGAGATCACGCGTGGACTGCCAACCCTTCTTGTGGGGGTTGGGGTGCTCGCTCGGCCACAACAGGACGCCGTCGTGGTGCTTGGTGACGAGGACGACGTAGCGTCCCCCTGCTGCCTTGAACAGGTCCGCCCACGTGTCGGGCTGCCAGCCTGCGTTCGAGCCGAGGAAGGTGTCCACGAAGTCGTCGTACGGCGCTTCGCCGTACGTCTCGCGATGGTGACGCTGTGCCGGCGAGCCATCGATGGAGATCGAGTTCTGGTACCACTCGACGTAGGGCATGTTGCTGAGCGCGGTCTCCCAGCCGTGCTCGGCGGCCTGGTCGAACGGCGAGTCGCCCACCGGCGCGAACGCGGGAACCGCGGCCGCGGTCCAGTGCACGAAGATCCCGAGCTTGGCGTCGTCGAACCAGGGAGGTAGGAGGCGGTCCATCGCCGCACCCTAAGGGACCGAGCGAGACTCGAATTACGGGAGGACGACGAGGTCGTCGCGGTGGATGACCTCATGGGGTGTGCCGTCGGGGAGGTCGGCGGTACGCCGGCCGGCCATGGCGGCGAGCAGCTCCGATCCCACCCGCACCAGGCCTTTGGCGAAGACGTTGCCGTCGGTATCGGCGACCTCGACCGCCGCCTCGGCCTCGAAGCGCCCCGCCACCTTCACCACGCCAGCCGGAAGCAACGAGCGGCCGCCGGTCGTGAGCGCCGTGCGCGCGCCGTGGTCCACGACGACGACACCGGAGGCGCTGACCGCGAACGCGATCCAGAGCTTGCGGGCAGGCAGGCGACCATCTCGTGGTTGGACGACGGTCCCGACCGCGGGAACCCCGTCCACCGCATCGGCGAGCACGCCATGACGGCCGGCGTCGGCGATGACGGCGCGCACGCCCGCCCAGGCCGCGATCTTGGCGGCGGCGATCTTCGACGCCATCCCGCCGCTGCCCCTCGCGGAGCCGGCTCCTCCGGCCATCGCCTCGAAGGTGTGGTCGATCTCCACGATCTCCTCGATGAGCGAGGCCGACGGGTCGAGGCGGGGGTCGGCGGTGAGAAGCCCCGGTGTGTCCGTGAGCAGCACGAGCATGTCGGCGTCGACGAGGTGGGCGACGAGCGCGGCGAGACGGTCGTTGTCGCCGAAGCGGATCTCGTCGTCGGCGATCGCGTCGTTCTCGTTGACCACCGGCACGACGCCGAGCTCGAGCAGGCGACGGACCGTGCTCCGCGCGTGCAGGTACTGCTGGCGCACGCCGAAGTCGAGCGGCGCCAGCAACACCTGGCCGGACACCAGTCCCAGGGACGCGAAGGTCCGGTCGTACACCCGCATCAGCCGGCTCTGGCCGACGGCGGAGACGGCTTGCAGCGTCTGGGCGTCGCGGGGGCGTCGGGGTCCTCCGAGACCGAGCGCAGGCAGGCCGGCGGCGATGGCGCCGGACGTGACGGCCACCACCATGTGCCCGGCCGAGCGCACCGCGGCGACCTCGGCGCAGAAGGCCTCCACGGCGTCTTCGCGGATCTCGCCTTCGGCATCGGTGATCGACGACGTGCCGATCTTGGCGACGACGATCACTTGCGCTGCTTCGCGGTGCGGCGACCCGGCGTTGCCTCGTAGTCCCCGTCGGGTTCGTAGTCGAACGTCATCGCGCCGATGTGCACCGTGTCACCTGACTTCACGCCAGCACGGGCCAGGGCGCGGTCGACGCCGATCGAACGCAGCCTGCTCTGGGCGTAGGCCAGCGCATCGGCGTTGGTGAGATCGGACAGCGCGACGGCGCGCTCGGCTTGCCGGCCGACGACGCGCCATCCACCGCCGTCCTCACCGGGCACGGCCTCCACGCGGAAGCCCTCAGCCGCGGGCCGGTGCACGACGAACGCCTCGGCCAACGGCTCGTCGGCCCGCGCCTCGCGCACGAGATCGGCCAGCTTGCCGACCAGCACCGGCAGGCCGTCGCCCGTCACCGCGGACACCGACAGCTCGACCGATCCGTCCGCTTCGCCCATGTCCGCGCGAGAGCCGATCACGAGGCGCGGGCGGTCGAGCAGATCGGGCTGGTACCTGCCGAGCTCTTCGAGCAGCACGCGCTCCTGCTCCGCCGGCTCGACGCCACCGGTCGTGCGCCACGCGAGGTCGAGCAGCACGCACAGCACGCGAGCCCGCTCGATGTGACGGAGGAACTGGTGCCCGAGGCCCTTGCCCTCGGACGCCCCTTCGATGAGACCTGGGATGTCAGCGACGACGTACTCGGTCTCGTCGGGGATCGACACGACACCGAGGTTGGGTTCCAAGGTGGTGAACGGGTAGTCGGCGATCTTCGGCTTGGCGGCGGAGATGCGCGAGATGAGCGTCGACTTGCCGACGTTCGGGAACCCGACGAGGGCGACGTCGGCCACCAGCTTGAGCTCGAGCCGCAGCCACCTCTCCTCGCCTGGCTCGCCCTGCTCGGCGAACGCCGGAGCCCGGCGCCGGTTGGACAGGAACCGGGCGTTGCCCCGACCTCCCTGCCCACCCGCGCCCGCCAGCCACCGGTCACCTTGGGTCACGAGGTCGGCGATCACCTCGCCGGTCGCGGGATCGCGCACGACGGTGCCCTCGGGCACGAGGACGACGAGGTCGTCGCCGGACACGCCGTGCTTGCGCTTGCCCTGTCCGTGCTTTCCGTCCGTGGCCCGGCGATGGGGGTGGTCGCGGAACGCCAGCAGCGACGCGATGTTGCGGTCGGCCACCAGCAAGACGTCGCCGCCGGAGCCTCCGTCGCCGCCGTCGGGCCCACCCTTGGGCACGTGCGCCTCCCGCCGGAAGGATGTGGTGCCGGCGCCGCCGTCACCACCCTTCACATGCAGACCGCACTCGTCGACGAACGAAGACATGCTGTCAGGGTAGGGGTTGCACCCTCGCGGCACGCGAAGCGGTTACTTGACCAGGCGCACCGGATCGCCGCCGATGGTGGCGTCCCATGTCGTGGTGTCGTTGGCCTGCGTACCGGACGTGTAGCTCATCTGGATGCGGAACCAGCAGCCCGACGGTTTGACCACGTCGCAGGTGTAGTTGCCCGGCACCTTGATGTCGACCCTGACGAGGACGCCCTGGAACCCGCTCGGGTAGGTGTTGGACGTGATGCCGCTCACCGTGCAGCCGGCGATGGTGCTCGCCGGCATCGCGCCACCGTTCGCGGACCATGCGCAGGTGGGCGTGAACACCGCGAAGCCCGGGTCGTTCGGGGGCGTGACGGCGATGGTGGTGGTGCCTCCACCCACGTCGCCGATGTCGAAGAACTCGAGGTGGAGCACCCGCCCGCTGGCCCCGCCGCCGGGAAGCAGCCGGGCCAGGTAGAAGTTCGGCGACTGGCCTCCGACGGTGTTGGAGTAGATCGGCAGGTGGGTCTCGGCGTAGGTGTTGGCGCCGGCCACGATGGTGCTCGTGCCGCTGTTGACGGCGCGCACCGAGTAGCGGTTCTGGCCACCGATGCTCAGATCCTGCGCGCCGTTCGCGAGGTAGCTGGGATCGTTCTGCGACCCGGGGACGAACTTGAGGTTCGAGCGGACCTGGATGAAGAACTTGGCCCCCGCGGGCGCGCTGTTGATGTGGCACATCGTGTAGTACTGGTGGAACGACTTGGCGAAGTCGGCGTCGTACAGCGAAGTCCCCGGGTTGAGGAGATCGAAGAAGTACGTGCCGCTGTCGGGGTTGTAGCCCTTGAACTGGTGGGCACAAGGCGAGCCTGCCCCCGAGGGGCCGCTGCCCACCGGTCCCGTCACGACGGGGTTGGCGAGGGGCTGGAAGGGAGAGACCGACGAGTCGCGAACGATCCACGCGGTCGGTTGTGGGCTGCCGAGGTTGGTGCTGTCATCGCCCGTGCAGAAGTCGCCCTGGCCTCCGCCGTAGCGCGCCGCGAAGTTGGGATCTGAGCTGTACGGCGCAATGCCCTGCAACGCCGTGAGGTCCCCCGCCGAGAGCCACTGGTTGTCGCAGTTCGTGGCTCCGTTCGCGTACTCCGGGTCATAGAT
>JBEEGB010000309.1:0-2914 GCA_041166585.1 Acidimicrobiaceae bacterium | reverse complement strand
CGGGTGGCGCGGCATGCCTGCGAGGTCGAACACCGTCCGCGCCAGCGAGGTGACCGGCAGTCCGTCGACCCTCGTGATGTGGCTGTCAGGCAGCCAGAACGTCTCGTGCACCTGTCCGCGCACCGGCACATGGTTCGAGCCGAACATCGTCAACACGTGCACGGACTTGCTCCCGAACCGGCCGAGCCCATGCAGCGCGGCCGCCGCCTCACCGCACACCGCCGAGCGGCCCGCCCCGAGGTGCGCAAGCCACAGATCCTGCAGCCAGCACGCAGGGAACCCAGCGTGGACATACAGCCCGGGACGGATGCGGTGGATGCGGCCGGCGCGGCAACGCTCCGCGAGGAGCTGGTGAGTGCCTCCTCGATCCAGCGCCTGGCCGGCGCTGAACGCGCCGTGCTGGGCGACCGCGAATTGGAGCAGGACGTCATCGAACCATCGGTGTGCCATTCCGCGACTATGAATCTGGGCTGTGACAGTGCCGCCCGAAGACCGTTCTGACGGTGCTGACTTCGGAATTTCCGAAGTCAGCACCGAACAAACGCTCATGGCGGAGGGGGTCGTTGGGGGGGATCGGAGGGCGTTGGCGCGGGCGATCACGCTGGTGGAGTCGAGGCGGGGGGAGGATCGCTCAGCGGCGACGGCGTTGCTCGATGCGCTGCTGCCCGAGACCGGCGGCGCCGCTCGGATCGGGATCAGCGGGGCGCCGGGCGCCGGCAAGTCCACGTTCATCGAGGCGTTCGGCCTCCACCTGATCGGACAGGGCCACCAGCTCGCCGTCCTCGCCGTCGACCCGTCCAGCCCGCGCTCGGGCGGCTCGATCCTCGGCGACAAGACCCGCATGGAAGAGCTCTCTCGCCACCCGGCCGCCTTCGTGCGCCCCTCCCCCTCCGGCGGCGCGCTCGGCGGCGTCGCCCGCCGCACCCGCGAGGCGCTCCTCGTGTGCGAGGCGGCTGGGTTCGACACCGTGCTGGTGGAGACCGTCGGCGTCGGCCAGTCCGAGACCGAGGTGGACGCCATGGTCGACGCCTTCGTCCTGCTCGTCGCGCCCGGCGGCGGCGACGAGCTGCAGGGCATCAAGCGCGGCATCACCGAGCTGGCCGACATCGTCGTGGTCACCAAGGCCGACGGCGACCTCCTGGCGCCCGCCCGCCACGTCGCCGCCGAGTACCGCCGGGCCCTCCAGCTGCTGCACCGCAAGCACCAGGAGTGGGAGCCGACCGTCGTCACGTGCAGCTCGGTGACCGGCGAGGGGATCGACGACGTCGTCGAGACGCTCACGCAGCACCGGGAAGCGATCACGGCAACGGGGACACTCGAACGTCGCCGCGGCCACCAGGCCCTCGACGCGCTCTGGGCCGAGGTGCGCGACAGCCTCCTCGACCGCTTCCGCAACGAACCCGCGGTGGCCGCGCGCCTGGCGGCCCTCGAACAGGACGTCCTCGCCGGCCGCGTCAGCGCCGCCGCCGCCGCCGCCGAGCTGCTCGCCTAAGCGTCTCGGCGCGCCAGCACCAACGCGGCGGCGATCACCACCGGCAGGCCCAGCAACCGGTCAAAGCTGGCGGCCACCGCGCCCACCGCGGCCGGGAGATCGAGGATCGGCGCCAGCAACGCTGACAGCGCCTCCCGCAGCCCGAGCCCGCCGGGGAAGATCCCCGCCGCGGCCGCCACGATGTTGGCCAGACCGAGGCCGGCCGCCTGCCCGAAGCCGATGCCGCCCCCGAGTCCCGCTCCGATCACCACCAGGCGCAAGGCACCCACGGTCACCGCGCCCACCTCGATGGCGAGCAGCCGCAGCACCGCCTCGCCCGGCCGCTCGACGTCGCTGCGCCCCGCCACCCGCATCCCGGCCGCCGCGCCCGCGAGCCCGGCCAGCACCGCGACCGCCACCAGACCAGCCCCGATAGCGGGCCGGACCACGATCAGCGCCACCCCCGCCAACCCCGCCGCCGCCGCGGCCCACAGCAGCGCGGCCGCCGCGCTCGCCGCCGTCGACCGCTTGACCCCTGCCCCGGCCCGGCGCATCGCGTCCACCCGCACGAGCACCGCGCCCGGCAGCGGCAACAGGTTGGCTGCCGTCCCCAGCACCGCCACCCGCACCGCGGAGCGCAGCCGCGCGTGCTGGCCGACGAGCCGCGCCGCGCCCGCGTACTCGAGGCCGTTCAAGATCGTCGTGAGCGGGGCGAGCACGACCAGGACGGCCAGCGCGGCCAGCGGGTTGAGGTGGCGCTGGTCAGCGGGCAGCGCCCGCCAGCCGGCGATGGCCACGACGACGAACACCGCCGCCGCCACGATGAGCACCACCTGCCGTGCGCGCCCGCTCCCCCACCGCGACGAGACCGGCACGGTCGGTCAGCGTACGCATTGCTAGGGGATGGTCTGGTCCGTCGTCAGGTGGTGCTCGGTCGCGGTGGCCGTGCCGATGACCTTGAGGTCGGCCACCGGGTTGGCGGCGTTCTGGATCTTCGTCAGGTACTGCTCGTACTCCGCCAGCGTGACCGACGCCTCGGCGCCGCCCGGAGCCTTCACGAAGTACAGCGGCGGGTGGCCCCCGAACTCGGCGGGCGATCCGGTGTAGCTGAGGTCGTCGTAGATGGTCCCGCCCGCGCTGTTCCTGATGTCGTACGTGTGGCCAGGGGTCCGGATGTCGCGCACGACCCCCGTCGCGCTCGGGTTCGGCGACGCATCGGTCAGGGCGATGGCCCGCTCGCTCGCTGGGGTGGTCGTGTCGTCGGGCGTGTAGACGAGCCCGTCGCCGACCGACACCGCCGCCTCGAACTGCGCCTCGGTGACGACCGAGCCGTTGAGCCGGAACGTCACGGTCGGTGCGCCCGAGTAGTCGATCATCAGGCGGTTGGCCTCGCTCGCGATGGTGACGGTGTTGTTGGCCGCGCTGTGCGTCTCCGTCACCGTG
>JBEEGB010000308.1:0-3349 GCA_041166585.1 Acidimicrobiaceae bacterium | reverse complement strand
CGTCGTGGAGCTCGCCTTGGACCAGGTGCACTTGCCGGAGGTTGGGCTGTGCCGGGTCGACCGCCACCCGCGAACGATGTTGGACCGTCGCGCCGCAGTGGGCGTCACCCTCCACGCCGAGGCCGGCGACGAGCAGCACCTCGTCGACGGCCGACTTCGAGAAGTCGTGAACGTCGCTCCGGTGCAGATGGGTGACGCGCCCGAGCATCCGCTCATGATGCCGGATCACCTCGGCGACGACACCGCCAAGAGGCGAGTGCGTGCTGCTCGTCGGGTGCGTTCTGCGGACGCGCAGCCGTGGTTCACACGGCTGATCGTCCACAGAAGCCGCCGCCGTGTCCACTGTGGACGCTGAGCCGTGGCTGCGCACGGTTGAGACTCCACAGTGGGCTTCGTGGCGCCCCCGGGGCGACTCGAACGCCCGCACACGGCTCCGGAGGCCGCCGGGAGCTCGCGCGTTAGCGCAGGTCAGAGGCGGTTTTGAAGAGAACCGCCTAGGCTCCTCCCATGGCCCTCCCAACGTTGCCGCTCACTGGGCGGCCACTGGCGGACGTGGCGGTCTATGGCGTGCAGAAGCGTTCGAGCGAGCGTAACAAGCGCCCCTGGATCGTCCGCTGGACCCTGAACGGGCGCCAGCGAAGCCGCGCCTTCCGCATCAAGTCCGAGGCCGAGCGCTACCGATCCGCGCTCCTCGTCGCGCAGCAATCGGGCGAGGCGTTCGACGACTCCACAGGCGAGCCACTGTCGTGGCAACCACTGCCCGACGAGGTGCAGGTACACGAGTGGGCTCGGCGGTGGCTCGGCGAACAGTGGTCGGAGTGGGCACCTCGCACGCGTGCCTCTGCGGTCGAGGCAGTGAGCCGGCTGATCCCGCTGGCCGTGTCGCCGACCGCTCCCCCGCCACCCGCGGGGCTGCGCGCACAGCTCGTCGCGTGGTTGCGCGACGGAGCGGATCTCGATGACGACTCCGCGACCTGGCTTGGCCAGTCGAGCCTCCAGCTCGGCCAGCTGACCCGGGGGCTGCTTGCCGAGGTCGACCAAGCGCTCGGGCTTCGCGCCGACGGCGAACCGCTCGCGCCGTCGACCGCGAGCCGCTTCCGCAAGGTGTCGCGTGCCTGCATCCGCCGCGCCGTAGAGCTCGGCGTCCTCGACATCGACCCCTGGCCTCCGTCGCCGCGTGGTCGCGCACAGCGGAAGGCAGCGAGGACCAAGCGAGCGATCAACGTTCGCGCGCTCCCGGACCCGGACACAATGGCGAGGGCCATCGACGCCATCGCGACCCATCAGCCCGCGAGCCGCACGTACCAGGTGATGACCGCCGTGGCCTACTACGCCGGTCTTCGGCCGTCTGAGGTCGTGATGCTCCGAGCCAGCGCGCTTCACCTGCCAAAGCAGGGATGGGGTCGCATCGACGTGACCGAGGCGGACGTCTCCTTCGACGTGTCGGGGGAGCCGAAGACCGGCCCGCGCTCGGTGCCGATCCCGAAACCGCTCGTCACCATGCTGCGCGGATGGGTCGACGATCACGGCTTCGCCGCCGGTGATCTGCTGTTCCGCACACACACCAACAACCGGCCGACCTCGTCGAACTGGTCCCGTGCGCTGCAGCGCGCGCTTCGGGAGATCGACTACCCGTCAATGCGCGTGTACGACTGCCGCCACGCCGCCGCTACGACGTGGCTACGAGCGGGTGTGCCGCTCGGCGAAGTCGCGAAGCGCATGGGCCACAGCGTCGAGACCCTCGTCTCGACGTACGTCGGCGCGCTCGAGGGCGACGAGACCCTGGCGAACGACCGCATCGACGCTGCGCTCAGCGGGAACACCCTGCGCACGCAGGGAGCTCAGAGCCGACGGACGTCGAGCAAGCGAGGCGACCCGGTCGCGAGTAAGCGGTAGGTCAGCTGCGCGTCCGTGCCAGGAACGATGGCGCGGTAGACGGTGCCGAGCGTCGGATGGGTGATGGCTACCGCGTCCTTCGGCGTCACATCGTCGAGCAACGCGATCACCCAATCCACGACCAGCGCCCGGGTGTGTTGATCGACGGGCGGCTGAGCCTCGAAGAAGGCGCCCAGGCGCCAGAGCCCCGAAATTCGGGTCAAGGCTCAGGGCGCGGAACGCGTCTTGCCGTACCGCGCCTCGATCTCCTCGCGAGTCAGGCCCTCGTCGAGCTCGCCGCGCCTCTCGGCCTCGACGTCGGCCTCGTAGTTCGCCACGAACGCCGGATCGTCCCAGGGACTTTCTACGGTGGTCTCTGGCTCAGGCACGGTCATGAGGGTACCCACGACCGCCGTTGCAAGAACCTCTCACGCCTCGAGACGTAGCCCTGTGGCGACGGCCGATTCGGCCAAGTCGGGTCCAGCGCTCGCGCCAAGGCGGCGAGCAGATGTCGATTTTCAGGACTCAGAACGCCGTCGGCGCGGCCGGCAAGGGGACCGACGCGACGGTTCCGAATGAGCCGGTTGTTGACACCGTGTCGCCGCTGTTGTTGCCGCTGACAGCGGCGAGCCCGCCCTGGATGTTGAACGTGCCGGCGAGCTGCCTCAGCCGGATCTCGCCGGCCGTAGACGCGCCGAGCGTTGTGTTGTTGCCGCTGACGTTGAGGTTGAGCGTCTCGCCGTCACCCGCGCTGCTGTTGAGGACGTCGAGGACGTGCCCGCCGGTCGTGCTGTTGTTCGTGAGCGTGTTCCCGAGGATCGTCGCGTCAAGGACGCCAGTCGTTCCGGATGCCGTTGTCCCCCAGAGGTCGGTGATGTCAACGGTTGCGCCCGTGGCGTTGTTGGCGTTGTTGACGGCGATGTTGTTCTGAACCAGGAGCTTGTTGGTCGTATCGGCGCCACTCGTGAATGAATCGACGTTCGTCTCGAACTCGATCGCCGAGCCGCTGTCGACGTTGCCCTCGGTGCCCACCGGGGAGGTATCCCCGAGGTGGTTGTTTGCGATCGTCCAGTTGGCGTCGGTGATGCTGCCACCGCCAACCGAGACCACCGAGATGTGCACGGCTTGCTTGGAGACGTTGTTGATGGTGTTGTCCGAGATCGCCGCTGACAGGGTCCCGAGATTGTGCGAGTCCGCTTCGACCTGAATGTCAATTGCACGCCGGCCGTTGACGAAGCCCGCGTCGTTGCTGATCGTGTTGTGCTGGATCGTGCCGTTGATCTGCCCGCCTGCGGGCGTCGCGCCGCTGCCGCCCGCTGCGTCCACCTGGAGCACTCCCGCCAGCACTGTCAACCTCGCCAGGTTGTGGAACGTGTTGCCCTCGGCCGCGGTCGGGCCGCCAACGGTGAAGTTCAGTCGTCCGTTGGCGGAGTTACTGAGGTAGACGGTGTTGTTGCCGTCGCCGCTGGTCGCA
>JBEEGB010000307.1:0-4433 GCA_041166585.1 Acidimicrobiaceae bacterium | reverse complement strand
GCGAAGGAGCGCTGACGCACCGGTAGGTTCACTCGGATGAGCGAGCGTGCGAACGCCCCCGATGGTTGGTGGCGTGAGTTCGTGCTCGGCCCGCCCGTCCGCACGGCGAAGCTCGCCGTGGTCGCGGCCAGCGGCGCGCCGCTCGTTGCGCCGGTGTGGGTCGACCTCGACGGCGACGACATCGTGTTCAACACCGGTGCCACCACCGCCAAGGGACGTGCCATCCGGCGCGACCCACGGGTTGCGATGTGCTTCGACGACGAGCAGCCGCCGTTCAGCTTCGTCATCGTGCACGGCGTCGCGGCGGTGAGCGAGGACCTCGACGAGCTCCGCCACTGGGCCGCGCGCCTTGGCGGGCGCTACATGGGCGAGGACAAGGCCGAGGAGTACGGCGAGCGCAACGGCGTGCAGGGCGAGCTGCTCGTGCGGGTCACACCCACCAAGATCATCGCCGCGAGGAACATCGCCGACTGACACCCACAGTGGGCAAAGGTTGGGGCTCAATCTCCGGATTGACGGATGAGCTTGGCGACGAGGGCGGTCCAGCCGGTCTGGTGGCTGGCGCCGAGGCCCTTGCCGTCGTCGCCGTGGAAGAACTCGTAGAACGTCGGGTGGTCCTTCCAGTTCGGGTCGAAGTCGAAGAGGTCCCTCCCGCCGTTGGACGCCCGACGGCCTTCCTCGTCCGGCACGAACAACGAGATGAGCCGGTGCGACAGCTGGACCGACACCTCCCACAGGTTCATCTGGACCCCCGAACCCGTCGGGAACTCCACCTTGAAGTCGTCGCCGAGGTAGTGGTGGAACTTCTGGAGCGACTCGATCATCAGGTAGTTGAGGGGGAACCAGATCGGGCCCCGCCAGTTCGAGTTGCCACCGAAGAGGTGCGTGTCGGAGTCGCCCGGCTGGTAGCGCACCTCGTGCACCTCACCATCGAGCTCGAGCCGCACCGGGTTGCCCTCGTGGACCTTGGAGACCGAACGCAGCCCGTGCGGCGACAGGAACTCGTCCTCGTCGAGCATGCGAGCGAGGATGCGGCGCAGCTTGTTGGGCCCGACGAGCGAGAGGAAGTGGCGCTCCCGCTTGCCACCGAAGTCGATGGCGTGGAAGTTCTTGCACTGCTCGGGTCGCTTGCGCACGAACCACTCGGCTCGCTTGCGGAACTCGGGCAGGCGCTCGAGCACCTTGCCCTCGAACGTCTCGACCGCGAACAGCGGGATGAGCCCGACCCACGAGCGCACCTTCAACGGGATGCGGGTGCCGTCCTCTGCGACCAGCACGTCGTAGAAGAAGCCGTCCTCTTCGTCCCACAGCGACTCGCCGTCGCGCACGGTGGCGGCGGAGCCGATCGTGAGGAAGTGCTCGAAGAACTTCGTGCACACGTCCTCGTAGGTGGAGTCGTGCAGCGCGAGCTCGGACGCGATCGCCAGCATGTTGAGGCAGTACATCGCCATCCACGAGGTGGCGTCCGACTGCTCGAGCGTGTGACCGTTGGGAAGCGGCCGTGACCGGTCGAACAGGCCGATGTTGTCGAGCCCGAGGAAGCCCCCCTCGAACAGGTTGTTGCCCTCGGCGTCCTTGCGGTTGACCCACCACGCGAAGTTCATCAGCAGCTTGTGGAAGATGCGCTCGAGGAAGTCCCAGTCCTTCGTGCCGGACTGCACGGCATCGATCTTGAACACCCGCCACGTCGCCCACGCGTGCACCGGTGGGTTCACGTCCTCGAACGCCCACTCGTACGCGGGCAGCTGGCCGTTGGGGTGCATGAACCACTCGCGGGTGAACAGCAGCAGCTGGTCCTTGGCGAACTCGGCGTCGACGAGCGCGAGGGGGATCATGTGGAAGGCGAGGTCCCACGCCGCGTACCACGGGTACTCCCACTCGTCGGGCATCGAGATGATGTCCGCGTTGTAGAGGTGGCTCCAGTGCTTGTTGCGCCCTCGACCCTGAGGCGGAGCGGGCTGGGCCGGGTCTCCCTCGAGCCACTGCTTGACGTCGTAGCGGTAGTGCTTCTTCGCCCAGAGCAGCCCGGCCATGGCGCGCCGTTGCACGTCCTTCGCCATGGGCGACGCCTCGGGGGCCAGCTCGGCGTAGAACTCGTCCGCGTCGGCTCGGCGCGATGCGACGGTCGTCGCGAACGAAGCGCCGAAGGGGTCGTCGGGCTCGGTGTCGGTCAACCGCAGGCGCAGCGTCTCGGTCGCGCCGGGGGCGATCGTGAGCCGGTGCCAGAAGGCGGCCTTGGTCCCGGTGCGATCGGGGTTCACGGTGGCTGCGCCATGGACGACGTGGTCGTTGATGCCGTCCTTGGGGAACGCGCTCCCACCGTTGGTGCCGTACAAGCGCTGCATGTTCGTGTCGTTGTCGCAGGCGACGATCTCCTCCTGTCCGGCACCCTCCGACGCCAGCCACCGCGTGCCGAGCAGGCCGTGGACCGCCTTGATCGCCTGTGAGTCGGGATCGACCTCGAGCCACGGCTGACGCTGGTCGCGTCCCCACGCCCACGTGTTGCGGAACCACATGGTCGGCAGCACGTGCAACGGCGCCGGGTCGGGGCCCCGGTTGGTGGCCTCGATCGTGATGCAGATGTCGTCGGGCGCCGCTTTGGCATAGGTGACGAGCACGTCGAAGTAGCGGTCCTCGTCGAACGCTCCTGTGTCGACGAGCTCCCACTCGGGGAGGCTGATGCCGCGCTCGCGGTTCTCGCTCACCAGCTCGCCGTAGGGGAACTCGCGTTGGGGGTACTTGTAGAGCCATTGCATCCAGGAGTGGGTGGGCGTGGAGTCGAGCGCCCACCAGTACTCCTTGACGTCTTCGCCGTGGTTGCCTTCTGAGTTGGTGAGCCCGTACAGGCGCTCCTTCAAGATTGGGTCGTGCTCGTTCCACAGCGCGAGGCCGAAGCACAGGTGCTGCCACCGGTCGCAGATCCCGCCGAGCCCGTCCTCGCCCCACCGGTAGGCGCGCGAGCGGGCGTGGTCGTGCGGGAAGTAGTCCCAGGCCGCACCGCCCTGGCTGTAGTCCTCGCGCACGGTGCCCCATTGACGGGCCGAGAGGTACGGCCCCCACCACTTCCAGCGCGCGGTGCCGTCTCGGTCCTCTTCGAGCCGCTGTTGCTCCGCGTCGCCCCTCACGGCGGGACAGCATTGCGCGTCCCTTCGGTTCTCGCGCTGGCGCGTCGATCACGCCGCGGCATCGTGCTCCACGCCGAGGTCGCGGAGCGCGTCATCGAGACGAGCCGCGATCGCGGGGCGGAGCACCTGACGGGCGCGACGCGTAGCACTGCCGAGCGGCGCGAGGTGGGCGAGCACGAGCCACCGCGAGAGCATCCCCTCGTCCATCCACGCCGCGTCCTTGGGCTCGACGAGACCGGAGAGCCACGCACGGTCGACGCACTGACGGCGCACCTCTGACCAGTCGAGGACGTTGGTGAGCGCCGTGGCGCAGCGAACCAGGTCGTCCGCCTTCGGGCGGTGACCTCCCTGTGCGAGCAGCCAGAGCGCTGGGTGCAGCCTCGTCACCTGCGCCCACGTGAGCCCGCGACCCTGGCGCTGCGCATCGTGGGCGGTGCGCACGATGCTCTCGAGCCACAGCCCGGTGAGAAGCTCGCTGATCGTGTGCTCGGGTGGCGGAGTGGCAAGCCCCATCGCCCGGTGCAGCGCGTCGATGCCGGGGCCGATGGGGACGTCGTCGATGCGCCGGCCGTCGGCGGTGGTTGTTCGGGTGGCGATCAGCCCAGAGCGCGCCACCAGCGCGATGGTTCGGGCCCGAACGGCATCGGGGTGGGCGGAGGGCCGTTCGACGTCGCCGTCGGCGGGTGCGGCCCAGCCACCGCTCACCGAGCCGAGCACCCACCAGTCGGAAGGCGCGGTGAAGCCGAGCAGCGCGTCGGTCGCCTTCCAGCCGTCGAGGTCGTGGAAGGCGAGGTCGAAGGACCCTTCGTCGTCGTGCAGGTCGACGACGTGCACGAGCGTCGACTGGTAGCCGAAGTCCTCCGGCCCGCCGGCGCGGTCGAGGATGTCGAGGACCGCGTCCAGGCGGGCGCGCTCGTCGGGGACGTTCTGATCAGGCATGGCTTCCTCCGGAGATGGGCGCGCCGCAGCGCGCGGGACGTTCCGGGGGAAGGCGTTCATCATGGCACCGCCGGGCGGCGGGCGCGCGCGTCAGGGAACCGGCGCGTTCCACACGTGGATCGCGGGAGCCTCGCGCTCCCAGCCGAGGATGGACACCGTCGCGGGGGAGAGCACGAGGTGGCGCCCGAAACCAGGCGGCTGGGTGAGCCAGCGCGACGCGAGGACGCGCAGGAGGTGTCCGTGCGCGAACACCAGAACGTCGCCGTCGACGGCTCGCACCCTGGTGATCACGCGGTCGACGCGCGCCGCGACCTGCTCGATCGTCTCGCCGCCTGGTACGCCGTCATCCCAGAGGAACCAGTCGGGCCG
>JBEEGB010000306.1:0-5320 GCA_041166585.1 Acidimicrobiaceae bacterium | reverse complement strand
CGGCAGCCGTCGACGACGCCATGGACCAGATCGCCAGCGCCCTCCAAGCCGAAGCCCTCACCCTCCTGGAGAACCTGATCACCCCGCCCTGACCAACCCCAGTGCCAATGTTGGATGCGAACGGTGCGAATTCCGCAACGTTGCCTCCGAAGTTCGAGCTCTCAGGTCTCGCGCGACTGGGCGCGCGCCTTGAGCTCGTCGGCGGCGGCGCGGAGGGCGGCTTCGGGGTCGACGTCGAGGGCGCGGGCGGCGGCCACCACCGCGAGCAGCGCGGCACCGATGCCGGCGGGATCGTCGACCGTCACCGCGGCGGGCAGGTCCGCGTCGAGCGAGGCTGCCTTGCCGAGCACCTTGAACGCGTAGAGCAACGCCGGCAGCTGCGCGGGGATCCCGTCGAACACCGACGCCCTCCCCTTCTCGGCTCGCTTCAGCTCCTCCCACGGCACCGCGACGCCGCCGAACACATGGGGATGGCGGCGCACGAGCTTGTCGTGGATGCCGCGCGCCACGTCATCGAGGGTGAACGCGCCCGCCTCGCCGGCCAGGGTCGTGTGGAACACGATCTGGAACAGCAGGTCGCCGAGCTCCTCCTCGAGGTGCTCGTAGCCGGTGCCCTCGTCCTCGTCCACGGCTTCGAGTGCGTCGAGGACCTCATAGGTCTCCTCGAGGAGGTGGCGGGTGAGCGAGCGGTGGGTCTGCGAGCGGTCCCAAGGGCACCGCTCGCGCAGCACGTGCACGAGCTCGTCGAAGCGGGCGACCTCGGATGCCACCGCGGGGACGTGCTCGTCGAAGTACAGCGACGTGAGGTGATCGGCCGCCACCGCGCCCCGGTCGAGATCGGCCCGCTTCACCATCGTGATCGACTCGTCCGGGAGTCCGAGGCGCTGCAGCACCGTGACGGGAGGTCCGTCGAGGTCGATCGCCAGCTTGATCTCCGAAAGGACAGCCGGGCTGTCGCACTGCGCGACGAGCAACGGGCCGCGCTCCCCCGCGGCCTCGACCGCGAAGCGATGACCGTCCACGATGCGGACACCGGCGGCGATCGGGTCGACGGCCAGCCTCGTCCACGTGAGGTCGACGAACGAGAGCGCCGCGAGCACCTCCACCTCCACGTCGCCGGCGGCGGCGCGCTCCCGCAGCAGCACCACCGTGCGCTCCGCGACCGCGGGCGAACCCGGCACCGCGTAGAGCACCTCACCGTTCACGTCTGCCGCGGCGACGAGCGCGTCGACGATGGTCTCGTACACGCCGTCAAGCGTCTCGGCCGCGTCGTAGACGTGGTCAAACGTCTCGGCGTCGACGACCGCCCTCGCCGCCGGGTGGCGTCCGGTGCGCAGGAACCGGACGGGCACCCGTTCGATCGCCGAGAGCGTGGCCCCCGTCATCAGGTCGGGACCACCGGGACCGAGCCCGACGACGACGACCCGCCCGCCCATCAGTTCGCCGCCGCCCCGCCCGCGGGCTTGATCGTCCCGGACGTCGCGTCCCACGTGCCGTACGCGGCATCGACCGTGATGCTGACGGTGGCGAACTCGGTGTCGAGCCACGCGGTGAACGCCTGGCCGGTCACGGCCTGCACGCCCTTCGCAGCATCGGCCTTGGCGTCGTCGAACGCTCTGCCCCCGAACTGCGCGGTGTGCTGGTCGAAGTACTGGCGCGCCGCGGTCGCGTCGTCGCAAGGAAGCCCGGTGAGGTGGGACTGGAGCTCGAGCAGCTGCGCGTTCCACCGCATCAGCTCGTCGCGGTACGCAGCCGGGAACGACGCGAGGAGCGCCTGTCCGCGGGCTCTGTCGCCGGCGCCCAGCGAGTCAGCGACCTTGGTGGTGGAGGCGACCACGCACGCGTCACCGGGCTGCTCTCCCCGAGATGCGAGGTCGGCCTCGACGAGGCGGAACACGATGCGCCGCCGCAGCAGGTTGCGCACGAACTCGGGATCGAAGCCACCGCCGGCCGATCGAGTCGCGGCCCCTGATGCTGCGAGGGACGCGTCGACGTCGTCGAGGTATGCAGGCACCGACCCGACCGCGTTCAGCTCCGATCGCAGCTCGGCCTCGGAGATCGGCACGCCCGCGACCGTGGCCACGACGACCGAGTCAGCGCCCGGCGGGAGCGACACCGCGACCGAAGGCGGCGCCGTCGTCGTCGTGGCCGGGGAGGAGGCCGCCGGTCCCGCCGCGGACGAGCCTCCGCCCGAGCAGCTCGCCAGGACGAGCACCGCGCCAACGAGCGCCGCCGCGACAGGCGCGCGGCATGGGATCACGGCCCGCTTGCTGTCGACCCGGCGGTGGTCGTCGTCGCACCCGCCGAGGAATCGCTGTTCGAGTCGACGAGTGACGGCGGAGGGGTGATCGTGAAGTTGGTGCCGTCGAACGTGCCGTAGCGAGGGTCGAGGTCGACCTTGGCCTTCGACGCCGCGTCGTGGAACCACTGGCTGAACGCAGTGCCCGCGCTCTGCGCCGCGAGCTCGCTGGCCTGCTGACGCGCCGCGTCGAGGGTGGCCTGCTTGCGGTCGTTGACCTTGAGCACGACGCCGGACCCGGTGGCGTCGATCGCGGTCACGGCGCCCACCGGCGTGCTGAAGATCGGTTCGATCAGATCGGTGCGCAGCTCGGCCTTCGAGTGGCATCCCTGGTCGCCGCCGGGCGCAGTCGCCGACGAGGCACCCTCGGCGGTGGCCAGCGTGGCGAAGTCGGCACCGCCTTGCAGCTGCGCGACGAGCTCATCCGCCCTGGCCTTCGTCGTCACCTGGATCGCAGAGAAGCACGTCTGCTGGAACTCGTCGGGGTGAGCGTCGTAGTACGCCTTCGCCGCGTCGTCGGTCACGCACGGCTGACCCGCGAGGTCTGCCATCAGCACGAGCTGGTCGAGGTTCCACCGCAGCAACGTGTCTTGGTACGTCTTCGGGAACTTGTCGAACAGCTGCTGGCCGGTGGCCGCGGTGCCCTCCCCGATGTTGGTGTACGTGTCGTTCTGCGCGGCGGCCTTGCACTCGTCGGGCGTCGCGAGGTTGCGCGCGCGCACTTCGTCGTGGACGAGGGTGAACTCGATCTGGCGGAGCAGCACCTGCGAGACGAAGGCGGCGTCGTACGTGCCCGGCGCGCTGCCCTTCACCTTCTGGCCGCCCGTCTGCAGGCGCTGGTCGATGAAGTTGAGGTAGTCAGCGTTGGCGCTGATCGCCTCGAGCTCGTCCACCACGTTGCGCTGCTCGATGGCGCTACCGTTGATGACCGCGGCGGGACGCCCGGAGTCCTTGCCCCCGCAGGCGGCGGTGAGCGCGGCGACGCAGGCGAGGGAGGCGAGGAGGCGCTTCACGAAGGGGCGAGCGTAGTGGTGGCCTCGGCGCTTTCTCAATCAGGGGGCACCAGCTCGCGCAGGAACGTCACGAGCCCGCTGACCAGGTCGCCGGCCCGTTTCACGGGCAGCTGGAGCTGCCGCGTCTCGGACTTGTAGATCGAGTCCTTGACCAGCCGTTGCAGGCGGACCTCTTGGCTGACCTTCAACGTCAGCGGGCCGAGGCGGACGATGTGGGCGGGGCCACCGAAGCCAGGGCCCTTGCTCACGTTGACCTCGCGGATGCCGAGCCGAGCGCACTCCGCGCGCAGGCTGGCCACCTGGAGCAGGGCCACCGCGGGCGCCGGCACGGGCCCGTAGCGGTCCTCCCACTCGGCCCTGATGTCCTCCACCTCGGCCTCGGTGGTGACGACGGCGAGCCGACGGTAGGCCTCCAGTCGAAGGTCCTCACGGGGCACGTAGTCGGTGGGGAGGTTGGCGTCGAGGGGCAGGTCCAGCTTGATCTCGGCCGGCTCCCGGAGCGGCTCGCCCTTCAGCTCCGCGACGGCCTCGTTCACCATCTGGCAGTACAGGTCGTAGCCCACCGCCGCGATGTGACCCGACTGTCCCGTCCCGAGCAGGTTGCCGGCACCACGGATCTCGAGATCGCGCATCGCGATCTTGAAGCCGCTGCCCAGCTCGGTGGTCTCGCCGATCGTCTTGAGCCGCTCGTAGGCCTCCTCGGTGAGCGCCCGGTCGGGCGGGTAGAAGAGGTACGCGTACGCCCGCATCCCGGCCCGGCCGACGCGGCCACGGAGCTGGTGCAGCTGACCGAGGCCGAGCAGGTCGGCTCGGTCGACGACCAACGTGTTCACCGTCGGCATGTCGATGCCCGACTCGATGATCGTGGTGCAGACGAGCACGTCGTACTCGCCCTCCCAGAAGTCGAGCACGACCTTCTCCAAGGTGCCCTCGTCCATCTGCCCGTGGGCGACGGCGACGCGTGCCTCGGGCACGAGGTCGCGGACGCGCGCGGCGACGTGCTCGATGTCCTGCACGCGGTTGTGCACGAAGAACACCTGGCCCTCACGCAGCAGCTCGCGCCGGATCGCCTCGGCGATCGGGCGCTCGTCGAGCTCTCCGACGTAGGTGAGGATCGGCCGACGGTCAGCCGGCGGGGTGTTGAGCAGCGTGAGGTCGCGGATGCCGGTGAGGCTCATCTCGAGCGTGCGCGGGATCGGCGTGGCGGTGAGCGTGAGCACGTCGACGTCCGTCTTGAGAGCCTTGATGCGCTCCTTGTGCGAGACGCCGAAGCGCTGCTCCTCGTCCACGACCAGCAACCCGAGGCGCTTGAAGACGATGTCCTCCGACAGCAGGCGGTGCGTGCCGATCACCACGTCCACCGTGCCGTCGGCCAGCCCCTCCACCACCTTCTTCGCCTGCGCGTTGGTGAGGAAGCGCGACAGCACCTCCACCCGCACGGGATAACCGGAGTAGCGCTCGCTGAACGTCTGGAAGTGCTGCTGCGCGAGCAGCGTCGTCGGCACGAGCACCGCGGCCTGGGCGCCGTCCTGCACCGCCTTGAACACCGCCCGGATGGCGACCTCGGTCTTGCCGAAGCCGACGTCGCCGCACACCAGGCGATCCATCGGCGTCGGCTGCTCCATGTCGGCCTTGACGTCCTCGATGGCCTGGAGCTGATCGGGCGTCTCCTGATAGGGGAAGCTGTCCTCCATCTCGCGCTGCCACGGCGTGTCCTCCGGGAACGCGCGGCCCGCGCTGTGCACCCGCGTCTGGTAGAGGACGACGAGCTCTTGCGCGATGAGCTGCACCTCGGCGCGCACGCGGGCCTTGGACTTCGCCCAGTCGCTGCCGCCGAGCTTGCTCAACGACGGTGCGTCACCGCCCGTGTAGTGGCGGACAGCATCGATCTGGTCGGACGGGACGTAGAGCTTGTCGTCGCCGCGGTACTCGAGCAGCAGGTAGTCGCGCTCGACGCCGCCGATGGCGCGCTTCACCATGCCGCCGAAGCGGGCGACGCCGTGCTGGT
>JBEEGB010000305.1:0-2866 GCA_041166585.1 Acidimicrobiaceae bacterium | reverse complement strand
CGACCAGCTGGCGCGCCTGCGCGACGATCCGTCGCTCGGGTCGAACGCAGTCGAGGAGATCATCCGATGGGTGACCCCGGTGAAGGAGTTCATGCGCACCGCCACCGAGGACCGCACCGTCGGAGGCGAGACGATCCCCGCGGGGGACTCGGTCTACCTCGCCTACCTGTCGGCCAACCGGGACGAGGACGTGTTCGAGGACCCGTTCCGGTTCGACGTCGCGCGACCCGAGAACAAGCAGGTCGCCTTCGGCTACGGCGTCCACTTCTGTCTGGGCGCCCACCTCGCTCGCCTCGAGCTCAAGATCTTCTTCGAGGAGCTCCTCGCGCGGGTCGGTGATCTGCGGCTCGCGGGCGAGCCGTCGAGGTCGGCGACGGTCTTCGTCGGCGGCTTGAAGCACCTTCCCATCTCGTATCAAATGCGCTGACAAGGTCGTGAGCCACCCGGAGCGCAAACCATGAGGATCACCGCGGCCGTGCTGCGACAGGCAGACGGCGAGTACCGGCTCGAGGAGGTCGAGCTGGCCGCCCCTGGACCGGGTGAGGTCCTGGTGCGCGTCGTCGGCGCGGGGATGTGCCACACCGACGTCCTGCCCCGCAGCCCCACGTCGTTCTCACCGCCGCCGATCATCACCGGCCACGAAGGCAGCGGGGTGGTGGAAGCCGTCGGTCCCGGGGTCGACGGCATCGCGATCGGCGACCACGTCGTGCTCTCCTTCGCCTCGTGCGGCGAGTGTCGCAACTGTCAGCGCGGGCAACCGTCGTACTGCGACACCTTCTTGCTGCGGAACCTCCTCGGCCGCAACCTCGACGGCTCCACCGGCGTCGTCGACCGCGACGGCAACGAGGTGTCGTCGCGCTGGTTCGGGCAGTCGTCCTTCGCCACGCACTGCATCGCCGGTGCCCGCAACGTCGTGGTGGTCGACCGCGACCTTCCCCTCGAGCTGCTCGGCCCGCTCGGCTGCGGCATCCTCACGGGCGCGGGCTCGGTGCTCGTGTCCCTCGATGTCCAACCCGGCACGAGCATCGCGGTGTTCGGCGCGGGCGCGGTCGGCCTCGCCGCGGTCATGGCCGCCCGCGTCGCCGACGCGTCGACGATCGTCGCGGTGGACATCCATGCCCACCGGCTCGCGCTGGCCACCGAGCTCGGCGCCACCCACGCCATCGACGGGAGCGCGGTCGACGTCGTCGAGCAGATCCTCGCGGCAACCCAGGGTGGCGCCGACTACACGTTCGACACCACGGGCAACGTCGTGGTCATCGCCAAGGCTCTCGCTGCGCTGCGGATGGCGGGTCACTGTGGGCTCGTCGGCGTCCAGAGCGACGCTCTCGTGCTCGACCCGCTTGCTCTCGTCGGCAAGACCGTCTCCGGGATCCTCGAGGGCGGCGCCACACCCCAGGAGCTGATCCCGCGCCTCATCTCGTTGTGGCGCGACGGCCGGTTCCCGTTCGACCGACTCATCGAGACCTTCCCGCTCGAAGACATCAACCGCGCCGAGAAGGCATCCCTCAGCGGCGACGTCGTCAAGCCCGTGCTCCTTCCGCCGAGCTGACGTCGCGAGCTCACCAGACAACCAAGGAGAACCAGCTGTGACAGGCATGTGCGAAGGGCGGGTTGCCATCGTGACCGGCGCGGGCCGGGGCATCGGGCGCGAGTACGCGTTGATGCTCGCTGAGCAGGGGGCAAAGGTGCTCGTGAACGACCTCGGCGCTGCTCGCGACGGCACCGGAGCTGATGCCAGCCCGGCCCAGCAGGTGGTCGACGAGATCAAGGCGATGGGCGGCGAGGCGGCGGTCAACGGCGCGGACGTGAGTGACTTCGCGGCCGCGGAGGAGATGATCGACCAGGCCGTGGACACGTTCGGCGGGCTCGACATCCTCGTCAACAACGCCGGCATCCTGCGTGACCGCATGCTCACCAACATGACCGAGGAGGAGTGGGACCTCGTCATCAAGGTCCACCTCAAGGGAACGTTCGCCCCCGCCCGCCACGCCGCGGCCTACTGGCGGGAACGTGCGTAGGCCGGCGAACCCAACGACGCCCGGATCATCAACACCACATCGGTGTCAGGCATCTACGGCAACCCCGGTCAGACGAACTACGGCGCGGCCAAGCAGGGCATCGCCGGCTTCACGTTCATCGCTGCGCTCGAGCTGCAGCGCTACGGGGTGACGGTGAACGCGATCGCGCCCGGCGCGCTCACCCGTCTCACCGAGGACCTCGGCATGGGCCAGGCCAGCGAGGAGGCCAAGGCGGCGATGGCGCCCCGGTGGATCGCACCGCTGTGCACCTGGCTCGCCAGCCCGCTGTCAGCGGGGATCACCGGGCGCGTGTTCGAGTCGTCCGGCCAGGTGCTCGCCGTCGCCGAAGGGTGGCACCGCGGCCCCAGCGCCCCGGCCGTCGACGATCCGGCCGACGTGGACGAGATCCTGCGCAAGCTCTTGGGCCAGACCCGCGCGCCCGCGGGCATGGACGGCAAGGACCTCGCCGGATGGGAGGACCGCTGATGACCGCGACCGACGAGCATCAGATCACCGAGGCACCCGAGCTGGCGGCGTTCCGGCTCCACGTGCGGTCGTTCCTCGCCGAGCACGCGCCGAAGCGCGCGGGACGAGGCGACGACGAAGGGGCGGCGTTCGAGGCCACCGTCGCCGAGCTCGGGACACAGAAGGCGTTCCAGGCGGCCCTCGCCGGCGCCGGACTCGCGGGCCTCACCTGGCCGAAGCCGTGGGGGCCGGGTCTCACGCCCGAGCACCAGCGCGTCTTCAACGAGGTGGCAGCCGGCTACGCGCTGCCGACGACCGCCTACATCATCGGCCTCGGGATGGTGATCCCGACGATGATCGAGTTCGGCACCGACGCCCAG
>JBEEGB010000304.1:0-5533 GCA_041166585.1 Acidimicrobiaceae bacterium | reverse complement strand
CATGGGCGGGCACGTTACCGGCGTCTCACCGGCGGCCCCGGCAGATTTCGGCTACATGGTTCGGGTGCATATCGGCAGGTGGACGCGCTGTACCACAACGCTGTGATTCGGCGCGGGTATCCTGACGCCGTGCCGTATGCGGTCTCGACACCCGTTTTCGAGGGCCCGTTCGACCTCCTCTTGCACCTCATCTTGAAGGAAGAGGTCGACCTCTGGGAGATCTCCCTCGCGCGCATCGTCGACGCCTTCTGCGTCGAGGTCGAGAAGATGGAGCACGTCGATCTCGACGTCGCGACCGAGTTCCTGCTCATCGCGGCCACCCTCGTCGAGCTGAAGAGCCGCCGCCTGCTGCCCGGCGACGCCGACCTCGACCTCGACGATGAGCTGGCGTTGTGGGAGGAGCGCGACCTGCTGCTCGCCCGCCTGCTCGAGTGCAAGACGTTCAAGGACGCGGCGGCGGCGCTCCTGCGCATGGCCGATCAGGCCGGCCGCTCGCACCCCCGCACCGCGGGCCTCGAGGACCGGTTCCTCGAGCTCACCCCCGACGTCCTCGCCGGCGTGACACCGGTCGACGTCCGGGCCGCCTTCCTACGAGCTTCGGTACCGAAGCTCGCGCCGCGCATCGACCTCGACCACGTCGCGCCGGTCCGTGCCAGCGTCACCGATGCTGTCGAGGAGCTGCTCGACGAGCTGCCTCGCGTCGGGCGCATCACGTTCCGGGAGCTCACGGGATCGCTCGTCGAGCGCCTCGAGGTGGTGGTGCGGTTCCTCGCCATCCTCGAGCTGTACAAGCAGGGGATCATCGATCTCGAGCAGCCGGGCACGTTCGGCACCATCACGATCGCCTGGATCGGAGTCGACGGTGCGGACGTGGCCGACGGCGGCTGGATGCGCTCGGTCAGCGCGATCGACGCGTACGACGGCTGATGCGATCCATGGACGAGGTGACGCGCGAAGCGACCAGAGCCATCGAGGCGATCCTCATGGTCTCCGAAGACCCGGTGGAGCCCCACCTGCTCGCACAGCTGCTCGAGGTCGCGCCCGCGCGGGTCGAGGAGCTCTGCGCAACGCTGGCCTCGGAGTACGAGAGCGACGACCGCGGCTTCGTGCTCGTGCGCGTCGCCGGCGGCTACCGGTTCCAGAGCCATCCCGAGCTCGCGGCCTACGTCGAGCGCTTCGTGCTCGAAGGCCAGTCGGCGCGCATGTCGGCAGCCGCGCTCGAGACGCTCGCCATCGTCGCCTACAAGCAGCCGGTGTCCCGCGCGCAGGTCGCGGCGATCAGGGGCGTCAACGTCGACGGCGTCGTGCGCACCCTGCAGCAGCGCGGCTTCATCGAGGAGGTGGCCCGCGACCCGGGCCCGGGCCAGGCGGTGCTCTACGGCACGACGCGCCTGTTCCTCGAACGCCTCGGGCTCGACTCCGTCGACGAGCTGCCGCCGCTCGCCCAGTTCGTGCCGGGGGCCGAGGTGGTCGAGGCGCTCGAGGTGGGTCTGCTCCCGGACGACCTCGACGCCGTGCCGCCAACCGCTGATGGAGCGTGAGCGGGTCCAGAAGGTCCTCGCCCGAGCCGGCATCGGCAGCCGCCGCCACTGCGAGGAGCTGATCGAGGAGGGCCTCATCAGCATCAACGGCGTCATCGCCACGCTCGGCGACAAGGTGGACGTCGAGGTCGACACGGTCGAGGTGGACGGCGTCCCCATCGCCATCGCCCCGGGGCTCGTGTACTACCTGCTGAACAAGCCCGCGGGTGTGGTGACGACCGCCGCCGACACCCATGGGCGGCCGACCGTCGTGGAGATGGTCCCGGGCGAGCCGCGGGTCTTCCCGGTCGGGCGGCTCGACCAGGACTCCGAGGGACTGCTGCTGCTCACCAACGACGGCGAGCTCACCCATCGCCTGACCCACCCGAGCTTCGGGGTGGAGAAGGAGTACCTGGCCGAGGTGGAGGGCGAGCCGAGCAGGGGAGCGCTGCGCCGCCTTCGTGACGGCGTCGAGCTCGACGACGGGGTCACCGCCCCCGCGAAGGTGTCGGCCGTCGCCCCGAACCTCCTGCGCATCACGATCCACGAAGGGCGCAACCGGCAGATCCGCCGCATGTGCGAGGCCGTGGGCCATCCGGTCGTGCGGCTCGTGCGCTCACGGATCGGGACGTTGACCGACCGGGTGCTGAAGCCCGGGCAGTGGCGGGAGCTGCAGACCGAAGAGGTGCGCGCCCTCGAACGGGCCGTGACGGTGCGGCACTAGCCTTGGTCGTCGTGCCCCCCGCGATCCGAGCGCTCCGCGGCGCGACCACGGTCGACGCCGACACCGTCGAGCAGGTCACCGAACGAACCGTGGCCCTCCTCGACGCGCTGCTCGAACGCAACGGCGCCCAGCACGACGACCTCATCAGCATCCTCTTCACGGCCACGGACGACATCCACTCGATCTTCCCGGCCACCGCCGCCCGCAAGGCCGGGCTCGGCGACGTCCCCCTCATCTGCGCCCGTGAGCTCGACATCGAGGGCGCCACACCGCTCTGCATCCGAGTGCTCGTCCACCTCGCTACCGAGCGGCCGCGCGACGAGCTGCACCACGTCTACCAGCAAGGCGCGAGGAACCTGCGCGACGACCTCCCCGAGTGATGGCCCCGCGCGCCAACATCATCGGGACGGGTCTCATCGGCGGATCCATCGGCCTCGGCCTGCGCCGCCTGGGCTGGCACGTCACCGGCAGCGACGCCGACAGGGCGCGAGCGGCGCGTGCCCTCGAGCTGGGTGCGCTCGACGAGGTCGGGATCGATCCCTCGGCCGCGATCACGTTCGTTGCCGTGCCCGTGCGAGCCATCCCGGAAGCGGTCGCGGAGGCGCTGGCCGCCACGCAGGGCGTCGTGACCGACGTCGGCAGCGTGAAGGGCACGGTCGTGCAGACCGTGACGGACCCGCGCTTCGTCGGCGGTCACCCGATGGCCGGCTCGGAGCAGGAAGGCGTCGACGGCGCCGACGGTGATCTGTTCGAAGGGGCCGTGTGGGTCCTCACACCAACGGCTGCGACCGACGATGCCGTCTTCACGACCGTGCGCTCGGTGATCGCGTCGCTCGGTGCTGAGGTCGTGGCCCTGCCACCCGACCGTCACGACGCGCTCGTCGCCGTCGTCTCCCACGTGCCTCACCTGACCGCGGCCACGCTCATGCACCTCGCCGACGAGCGGGCGGAGGAGCACAAGGCGCTGCTGCGCCTGGCGGCCGGGGGCTTCCGGGACATGACCCGCATCGCCGCCGGCCATCCGGGCATCTGGCCCGACATCTGCGCCGAGAACCGCGAGGCCATCGTCGACATGCTCGACCGGCTCATCGCGGGGCTCACGGAGATGCGAGCTGTCGTCGACAAGGCGGATCGCGGAGCGCTGCTCGCCGTGCTCGAGCGGGCGAGATCGGCGCGGGTGAACCTGCCGGGTCGCGTCAACCGTCCCGATGAGCTGTGTGAGGTGCGCATCCCCGTACCCGACCGCCCCGGCGTGATCGCAGAGGTGGCCACGCTCGCCGCGGAGCTCGGCGTGAACCTGTTCGACGTCGAGATGGCGCACTCGTCGGAGGGCGAGCAGGGCGTGTTCATCGCCATCGTCGAGGCGGTGCTGGCCGAGCGCTTCCAGGGCGGCCTGCTGGCGCGCGGGTACCGCCCGTCGTTGCGTCCCCTCTCATGACGGAGGCGGCACATCCGGTCGAGCCGTTGACGCACCCGCCGGATGCGACGATCCGAGTGCCGGGATCGAAGAGCATCACGAACCGCGCGCTGATCTGCGCTGCGCTGGCCGACGGGACGAGCGTCCTCGAGGACGCGCTGCTGGCCGATGACACCGAGGCGATGATCGACTGCCTTCGCGGCTTGGGCATCGAGATCGAGGTGGAGGGCGACCAGGTCAGCGTGCATGGGCGGGGCGGCGAGATCCCGGCCACCGAGGCCAAGCTCGACGTGCGGTCGTCGGGAACCACGGCGCGGTTCATCGCGCCGGTCGCCGCGCTCGGCCGTGGACGGTACGAGCTCGACGCGGCGGCACCGATGCGGCGGCGTCCGATGGCACCGATCTTCGAGGCGCTGCGGTCGTTGGGCGTCGAGGTCGAGGAGCTCGGAGAGCCCGGGTTCCTCCCCGTCGCCATCACGAGTCCGGGCGTCCGTGGTGGGCGGGTCCGGGTGTCGGGTGACGTGTCGAGCCAGTTCGTCTCCGGCCTGCTCATGGCCGGGTTCGACGTCGATGTCTCGACCGAGCTGATCTCCAAGCCCTACGTGGACATGACGCGCGCGGTGATGCGAGCGTTCACCCGGCCTGGCCGCTACGCGATCGAACCCGATGCGTCGGCGGCGTCCTACTTCTTCGCTGCCGCCGCGATCTGTGACGGACGGGTCACGGTGGAGGGGCTGGGGCGCGGGTCGTTGCAGGGAGACCTCGGGTTCGTCGACGTGCTCGCGTCGATGGGCGCGGGGGTTGAGCGCGAGGACGAGCGCACCACGGTGCGCGGGGTTGGCCGGCTGCGCGGGATCGATGTCGACCTGCGAGATCTCTCCGACACGGTCCCCACGCTGGCTGCGGTCGCGGTGTTCGCCGATTCGCCGACGACGATCAGCGGTGTCGGGTTCATCCGGGGCAAGGAGAGCGACCGGATCGCGGCCGTCGTCACGGAGCTGCGGCGGTGCGGCATCGAGGCGGTGGAGCACGAGGACGGGCTGACGATCGTGCCCGGCCTGGTGCAACCGGCCCGCGTGCAGACGTACGACGACCATCGCATCGCGATGGCGTTCGCGCTGATCGGGTTGCGCGCGCCGGGCATCGAGATCGCGGACCCTGGTTGCGTGGCCAAGACGTTCCCGCGGTACTTCGAGACGCTCGACGCCCTCCGCTAGCGTCGGCCCACTGTGAGGGTGATCGCCATCGACGGGCCGGCAGGATCTGGCAAGTCAACCGTCGCCCGTCGGCTCGCCGAGCGCCTCGAGCTCGGCTACCTCGATACCGGGGCGATGTACCGGGCGGTCGCCTTCGCGGCGTTGCGCCGCGATGTCGACCCCGGCGACGAGGAGGCGGTGGCGGCGCTCACGAAGGGGCTCGACATCGACGTGTCGCTCGAGGCCGTGCGCGTCGACGGCGTCGACGCGACCATCGAGATCCGCGGCCCCGAGGTGACACGGGCGGTGAGCGTCGTCGCCGCCAACTCATCGGTGCGCGAGGAGATGCGACGCCGGCAACGGGAGTGGGCGGAGGCTCATGGCGGCGGGGTGATCGAGGGTCGTGACATCGGCACCGTCGTGTTCCCCGACGCCGAGCTGAAGGTGTACCTCACCGCCGCACCAGAGGCCCGAGCCAGCCGTCGGGCGCAGGAGGTGACCGACCTCGACTACGAGACCGTTGCCGCGGAGATCGCTCGACGCGACGCGCTCGACCAGGGCCGTGACGACAGCCCGCTCGTCGAAGCGCACGACGCCGTCACCATCGACACCACCGACCACACGATCGACGAGGTCGTCGACGCGGTGCTCGAGCGCCTGCATGGCTGAGACGGAC
>JBEEGB010000303.1:0-5500 GCA_041166585.1 Acidimicrobiaceae bacterium | reverse complement strand
CGTCACCGTTGGCGGCGGCCTTCGCGTCTCGTTCACGCGCCGCCGGCTGGGGGCCGTGGTGCAGCCCGGTCGGGTGGAACGTCACCATCCCCTCCCCGATCCCGGCCCGGGAGAAGAATTGTCCGCGGTGGTAGAAGATCACCTCGTCGTAGTCGACGTTGCGGTGGAAGAACGGCAGCCGGAGTGCATCGGGGTCCTCCTCCATCGGCCGGGGCACGAACGTGCACACGACGAAGCCGGGCGCGACGAACGTGGTGTGGGCCGATGGCGGCAGGTGGTAGCGCGGGGAGACCACGGGCCGGATGTCCTCGACGTTGAGCCGCATCGGCGCCACGTCACCCTTCCAACCGATCACGTCGCACGGGTGGAAGGGGTAGGTGACCTCCGTGTCGTGCCCGCCGCGCTTCACGACCACCGTGAACTCGCCGGTCTCGTCGACGGCCTCAGCCTCGGGCACCTCGATGACAGCAGGGTCGAACAGCGCGTGGCGACCGAGGAGGCCTCGCTCCGGCAGCTCGTAGCGGCCGTCGAACGCCTCGATCGCCAGGAGGTCCGTGGCCTCGGCCGGCTCGAAGCGATAGGTCGTGCCTCGGGGCACGACGAGGTAGTCGCCGGTGCGGTAGTCGAGCGGGCCGTACTCGGTCCGCAACCGGCCTGAGCCGGCGTGCACGAAGAACAGCTGATCGCCGTCCGCGTCACGCAAGAACTCGGGGCGGCCGGCAGCCGAGTAGCGCTGGAACGCGATCGACACCTCCCGGTTGCCGAGGAGCAGCGTCGGCCAGCGTCGATCGAGCTGCGAGAAGCTGCCGGTGTCGTACGCGTGGTGGGCTGCCGGGCCGTCCACGCCGAGCCAGTCGGTCGGCGGGTGCAGCCGGTAGAGGTGCGAGGCGGGGCCGTAGAACCCGGAGCGCCCGTGCTCCTCCTCCACCGTCCCGGGTGGGAGACCGACGTGCGCCTGCCGGCTGGTCGTACCTCGGATCCACTGCGGGATGCCCTCCACCGCTACAGGTTGCCCCGTCGCTCCTGCTCGCGCTCGATGGCCTCGAACAGCGCCTTGAAGTTGCCTTCGCCGAATCCTCTGGCGCCCTCGCGCTGGATGATCTCGAAGAACACCGTGGGCCTGTCGGTCACGTTCTCGGTGAACAGCTGGAGCAGGTACCCGTCGTGGTCCTTGTCGACCAGGATGCCGAGCTCAGCCAGGCGCTCCCACGGGAGCTGGTCGCCGATGTCGCCCATCCGTTCGCGGGCATCGTCGTAGTAGCTCGGCGGCACCTGGAGGAAGCGCACGCCGCGCTCACGCAGCGCCCGCACCGCGGCGACGATGTCGGGGGTGCGCAGGGCGATGTGCTGGACGCCGGGCGAGCCGTAGTAGTCGAGGTACTCCTCGATCTGGCTCTTGCGCCGTCCCTCGGCCGGTTCGTTGATGGGAAGCACCACTCGGTTCCCGTCCCAGACCACCGTCGACATGAGCGCTGAGTACTCCGTCGAGATCGCGTCGTCGGAGAAGTGCACGAGCTGGTCGAAGCCGAGGACCCGCTCGTAGTAGCCCACCCACTCCTCGAGCGTGCCTTCTTCCACGTTGGCGACGACGTGGTCGATGCGCTCGATCCCCACCGCAGGACCCTTTGCCTCGTGCACCGGTGACGGCTCGAATTGCGGTGCGAACGGGCCGCTGTAACCCGACCGGTCGAGGAACGTGTGGACGGTCTCCCCGTACGTCGCGATCGCGGCGTGGCGGATGGTGCCGTTGTCGTCGACGTCGTCACGCGGTTCGCGCACCGACGTCGCGCCACGGGCAAGCGCCGCGGCGAGCGCGCGATCGACGTCGTCCACGATGAAGGCGATGTCGCGCACGCCGTCGCCGTGCTGGCGGACGTGCTCGGCCACCGGTGAGTCGGGGTGGAGCGCGCCCGTGACGAGGAAGCGGACGTCGCCCTGCTCGAGGAGGTACGACACCCGATCGCGCCGACCGGTCTCTGGTCCGGCGTGGGCGACGAACCGGAAGCCGAACGATGAGGCGAGGAACCCCGCGAACGCACGGGCGTTCCCCACCCACCACTCGAGGTGATCGATGCCCTTGAGCTTCGCGGCGGCCGGAACCGAGAGTGGAGCGGGTGCAACCGTCATGCCGCGCTCCGGTGAGCTGCGCGATCGCGTGCGAGACCGTCCCAGAAGACCTGCACTGCGTCGAGCATCTGCATGCCGGCGGCAAGGAAGCGGTCCTCGTCGAACCCCTTCATCGCGTACGCGGTCGCGAGCTCTTCGGACGTGTGGGCGGCGTGCTGACCCTCGACCCTGTCGTGCCACGTCCAGAACCCCAGCGGCAGCGACTCGCACTCCCGGTCGCGGAAGGCGCGCAGCCCGGCGATGAGCTCCTTCCAGAAGCCGGCCGCGGCCCAGTGCTCGACCGCGTACGACGCACCCTCGGCTTCGGACGGGTCCTCGCTGCCGTAGATGCGGAGCAGCTCGTCACAGAAGTGGAGCGTGGACGCGGAGCCGTGACGGCGCTTGCCCAGGTCGTCGAAGGCCAGGCCGAGCGGTTCGGCGAAGCGCACGAGCCACTCGAAGTGGGCGGCGTTGAAGCGGAACCGGCTGCCGTCGACGCTCCCGTCGCTCGCTACCCCCTCGTCGTCGGCTCGCCCGTTGAAGACGACGCCGAGCTCGTTCATCAAGATCTCCTTGCCGGCGTGGTAGGCGTCGAGCGTCGGAGCGTTGATCACCTTGCGCAGCTGGGCCTCGACGAAGAGGTGGCTGAACACCGAGAACTGCACCGTGAGGTGGCGCACCTCCTCGAGGTCGGCCTCGCCCGTGGCGAACCAACGGGTGTACGGGTTGGCGACGACGACCGGGTGCTGGTGCACCACCTCGTCGACACGGGTGCGGAACTGCTCGAGCATGCCGGGGCCCCCTAGAGCGAGCGATCTGCTTGCTGTAGTGAAGATCTGTCGGGCGCTGCGGTCAATCGATGCGCTTCGGTGTGGACGTTCTGTCCATCTGTGGACCACGCGAGATGTACGATCCGTGCATGTTGCCCACCGGCATTGACGTCCTCGACGCCAGGCTGATCCTGGCCATGGCCGAGTCGCCTCGGGTCGGCGTGATGGAGCTCGCTCGCCAGCTCGAGGTCGCGCGGGGGACGGTACAGGCGCGGCTCGACAAGCTCCAGGCTCGTCGCGCCATCACCGGCTTTGGTCCCGACCTCGATCTACGCGCCCTCGGCTACGAGGTGCTGGCGTTCGTGACCCTCGAGATCGCGCAAGGACGCCTCATCGACGTGACCGCGCACCTCGCCGGGATCCCCGAGGTGCTCGAAGCCCACGCGACCACCGGCCCGGGCGACCTGCACTGCCGCGTCGTCGCGCGCACCAACGAGCACCTGCAGAAGGTGATCAACGCCATCCTCGAGGTCGACGGCATCATGCGGACCACCACGCAGATCGCGCTCACGGAACAGCTCGGTCACCGCGTGCTCCCGCTCATCGCGCAGCTGGTCGACGAGCGACGATGAGGTTGTGCGGCCACGGGTAGCCCGCGTCGACGCGACGACTCGTGACGTCGAGGCCCTCGTCCGCCAACCAACCCGCCATCACCTCAGGGGCGACGAACGTGAGACCGGCTCCCACCGACTCGGTGATCCGGAACACCTTGGTCGCCATCGTCTCCTGGAACCGGTTCCAGCGCGCCTTCCACCGCGGGGTCAGGCCCATCTCCTTGATCACGACGACGCCGAGCGGACTCACGGCCCGCGCCGCAGCCTCCACGAGACGGCGCTGCTCGTCAGCCGGCAACAGGTAAAGGACGTCGGCGAAGACGACGGCGCCCCACGAAGCCTCCGGGCCGGGCACGTACCCGGGCGCGACAGCGTCGAAGGTGATCTGCGCCTCACCCGCGTCGAGGCCCGCCGTCGCGGCCACCGCCTCCGCGATCTTCGGCGCATCGATGTCCACGCCGGTGACGCGCCGGCCCGGTCTGGCCAGGGCGAGGTAGAGCGAGAGCAGCCCGTGACCGCAGCCCACCTCCAGCACGTCGTCGGCGTCGCCGACCGCTGCTTCGATCGCGGGGAACGGGCACCACCACCAGCGCAACCTCGTGTGCAGTCGGGTCGATCGCGGTCCGCCGGCGAACAACGCCAGCGCGCGCCGGTGCGGAGCGGTCACGTGAGCCGGGCGAAGGTCGCCAGCGCGAACCCGTTCCGGGCGACGGCATCGCGTGCCTCTGGCGCCAAGAGCGCGTCGAGCTCGTCCCCCCATCGATAGCCCCACTCATAGCGGACGAGATCGGGGTCGCCGTGCTCGCCCGGGTGCAACCCGAGCTCGGCCGTCGTCGCGCCCGTCGCTCCCAGCGCGTCGATCGTGGAGACGAGGGCGCCGGTGGCGAGCGTGCCCCCTTCGTCGAAGCCCGCGAAGGCGCGTGGTGCCACCAACCCGGCGGCGAGGGCGCGCCGCTCGAACCGACTCGCGAGCGCGTTCACGACCCGCCCGGCAGGCGAGCGCCCGAGCGATCTCGTCACCCGCACCGCGGGCACCCCCCAGCGCACCGCGAGCCGCGTCACGACCTTGCCGATGGCCGGCCAGAGGTGAAGGTGTTGATGGGTGTCCAGGTGCGTGGGACGGACTCCGGCGGCGACGACCCGTTCGTACTGCGCCGTCATCTCGCGCTCGACGTCGGCCGGATCGATCCGCCGGGCGGCGGCGCGGGGCAGGAACCGCCGCCACGACAGGAGGAGCCGTCCGGAGGGGTCCACCAACGTGGGGATCTCACGTGCGCTGAGGAGCGGGGGGTCCTCCCCCACGAGGGCAAGGTGCACGCCGACACCGAGGTCGGGGGCGTCAGCCAGCCACGGGGCGCAGCGATCGAAGGCCGGCCCGACCGCCAACGCGGACGTCGACGTGACGATCCCCTCTCGATGCCCGCGGAGGATTGCTCGGCACACCCCTTCCGTCAGCCCGTAGTCGTCCGCGTTGACGATGAGCAGCCGTTCTCGGTCCGTCACCGGTGTCGAGCGACGTTTTCGGGAAGAGGCACGACCCTGCGCAGCGATGGCAGCACGGCGGCGAGCTCCTTGACGATCTTCACGATGACGGCAGGAGACGACAGCGTCGACGTCCCGCGAGCGCGTGGGAAGTAGTCGACGCCGAACTGGATGATGTGGAACCCCCGGCGCTGCGCCTTGGCGAGGAGCTCGACGTCGATGAACGAACCCTCGCTCTGCAGCTCGATGTGCTCGAGCACCTCGCGGCGAACCACCTTGAACGCGAAGTTGACATCGCGGATCCGCAGTCGAAGCAGACCCTTCACCAGCGAGTTGTAGGCGTGTGAGTAGAGCGCACGCTTGGCGCCCTCGCCGGTGCGGTCGAAGCGGTACGCGCTCACGATGTCCGCGTCGTAGATCCGCATCAGCCGCAGGGCCTTGTGCAGATCAGCAAGGTCGAACGGCATGTCTGCGTCGGTGTAGAGCACCAGCTCACCGGTGGCCTCGGCCAGCCCGGTGCGGACGCTC
>JBEEGB010000302.1:0-3828 GCA_041166585.1 Acidimicrobiaceae bacterium | reverse complement strand
CCCGACGTCCCCCAACCGCTCCCCACCCTGTTCGAGTACTCGGGCTACGCGCCCGGCATCCAGCCCGACAGCGGCTACATCAAGCAGTTCGTCGAGGGCGACGGTGGCTACGCCTACATCGGCGTGAACCTCCGCGGCACGGGATGCTCGGACGGCACCTTCGACTTCTTCCAACCGCAGGAGGCGAAGGACGGCGCGGCCGTGATCGCGTGGATCACACAGCAGTCGTGGAGCAACGCCAAGGTCGGCATGATCGGCAAGAGCTACCCGGGCATCACCCAGCTCTTCGTCGCCGAGGAGCAGCCACCGGGGCTGGTGGCCATCGCGCCCGGTCACTTCTTCGGCGATGCCTATCGCGACATCGCCCGCCCCGGCGGGATCATCAACAAGGGGTTCTCCACGTTGTGGAGCTTCATCGGCCGGCCGAGCTACGAGTTCACCGGTGCGCCACCGGAGATCGCGGGCGGCAACCTCAAGTGCGCCAACGGTGAGACCGCCGAGCTGCGCGGCATTCCCACCAACCCCTTCGTCCAGCTGCTGCAACACCCCTACGACGACGCGCTCACGCGGGAGCGCTCTCCCGACGCGCACCTCGACAGGATCAAGGTGCCGATGCTCGCGACGCTGGCGTGGCAGGACGAGCAGCTGGGCTCGCGCCAGACCCATCTGCTCGCCGACCTCGAGGCCCTCAACGCGGCGCGCGCCGCGCGCGGCGAGCCCGTCACGCCGTGGTGGGCGACGCTCACGAACGGCGACCACGGGATGGCGCGCACCACGACAGAGCTCGCTGATCTGGAGCGCTTCTACGACCACTTCCTCAAGGGCGAGGACAACGGCTGGCAGGCGCGGCCGAGGGTGCAGGTGTGGTGGGAGTCCGGTCGCGACGGCGGCGCCCGCGCGCCAGGGTGGACCACGGGACTGGCGGCATGGGGGTGAAGGGCCACGCGTCGCAGCCGGCACGCTCACCCCGACGTCGTTGCACCTCCGCGCCGGAGCGCGCCTCGACGCGGCCGCCCCACCCGCGGGCGAGGCATCGGACTCCTACCTGTACGCGCCCGGCGTCGGCTCGCAGGGGATCTCGAACCCGTCCTACGGCTACCCGAGCCTGCCGAACCAGTACCTGTGGGACGTCGGCCCGGCCCCCGGCGCGTTCGCGGCGTACACGACCGATCCTCTCGTCGCGGACGAGACGTTGCTCGGCTCGGCGTCGCTCGACCTGTGGCTCGCATCCGCGGCGACCGACACCGACGTGCAGGTGACGCTCACCGAGGTGCGGCCCGACGGGCAAGAGCTCTACATCCAGAAGGGTTGGCTCAAGGCGTCACAACGCGCGATCGATCCGACGCGGTCGTCCGCGCTCCGGCCGTACCAGACCCATCAAGAGGCCGACGCCGCGGCGCTCGTACCAGGCGAGCCTTCCCTGCTGCGCGTCGAGATCTTCCCCTTCGGCCACGTCGTCCGCGCCGGCTCGCGGCTGCGCGTCTGGATCGAGGCTCCGACGATCCTTCCCGAGCTGTGGTCGTTCGTCCCCAACCCGGAAGTCACCCAGAACACGGTGCTGCACGACGCAGCGCATCCGTCGGCGCTCGTGCTGCCCGTGGTGCCCAACGACGCGGGACGTGCCGCCACCTTGCCGGCGTGCGGGACCCTCATCCGCCAGCCGTGCCGGCCCGATCCCCTCGGCGCCGGTGGAGCCAGCGTCGCCCGCCCCTGACTGTTCTGGCGGTGCTGAGTCGGGAATTTCCGGACTCAGCACCGCACAAACGGATGGGCGGGCTAAGCAATGCTGCGACGAGGGAGGTTTGCCATGGCTGGCACGATCGTGGGGCTCAACCGCTATCCGGTGAAGTCGATGCTCGGCGAGGCACCGTCGGAGGTCGATGTCACCACTCGAGGGGTGCTCGGCGACCGCGCGTACGCCGTGCTCGATCAGAGCACCGGGAAGGTCGCGAGCGCCAAGAACCCGGCCAAGTGGGGCCGGCTGCTCGAGGTCCGCGCCGGCTACGTGGACGCCGTGAGCGCGGGGCAAGAGCTGCCTCCCGTCCAGCTGACGTTCCCCGACGGGACGACGGCGCGCAGCGACGACAGCAGCATCGACGAGACGCTCACGAGCTACCTGGGGCGCGACGTCACGCTTGCCTCCACCGGTCCCGAAGGCCCGATCTTCGAGGAGGTGTGGCCCGCTGACGTCGAGGGCTTGGCGCCCGAGGAGTTCATCAGCTCCACGTCCACCGACGACGACCGCCGAAGGCGACGCGATCAGCGACCTCTCGCTGGGGCTGGCGGCGCCCCCCGGCACCTTCTTCGATCTCGCGACGCTGCACCTGCTCACCACCTCGACGCTGGAAGCGCTCCGCAAGGCAGGGCCCGGGTCAGACTTCGACGTGCGCCGCTACCGGCCGAACGTCCTCGTCGAGACGCCCGAGGAGGGGTTCGTGGAGAACGCCTGGGTCGCCCAGGTCGTCGCGCTGGGCTCGACCGCCGCGGCGCGGGTCGATCTGCCGACCATGCGCTGTGTGATGACCACGCTCCGCCAACCCGACCTCGTCGCCGACCGCGAGGGCCTTCGCGTGATCTCGCGGACGAACCGGTTGGAGATCGCGGGGCTCGGGGTGTGGGCGTGTGCCGGCGTGTACGCGACGGTCACCGAGGCAGGCCCGATGCGCTTGGGCGACCCGGTCACGGTTCGCAGCGAGTAGGCCTCGCCTCAGGACTCGCGGAGCTCCTGCACCCAGTCGCGCCGGAGCACGGCCGCCGCGTGGTCGGCGACGGCCTTGCGTTGCCGCCGGCTGCGCACCAGGACGGCGCAGATCGCGGCGAGCACCACGATCACGAGCAGGACGGCAACGAGGCGCATGCGACTCTCATCGGCGCGCCACCCCCTCTTTCAAGGAAACGTTGTGCGGAACTGCCGATGGGTGTCTTCTGCGTGAAGGAATTCGCGACGGGCTATTTGCCCGGTGGGGTGTACTTCACGGTCTTGTCGGTGGCCGCGTCGATCTCCTCCGTCGTGAGCAACACGACGGTGTTGACCACCGCGCCGCCTCCGGCCGTGACCGCCAGGGCCAGCGAGGCCGCGGCGGTGTTGTCCGGCAGATCGGCGATCGTCACGACGTCGGTGCCCCCGAACGCGAAGTAGAAGACGTCCAGCTTCCCGCCGAGGCTCTTCGCCGCGGCCTGCGCGGCCGCCTTCCTCGCCGAGCCCCCTTTGGCCACCACCCCACGGACGCCCTCGAGCGTGTAGTTCACTTGGAGCAGGTACTTGGGCATGTGCTCACCTCCGCGCTTGATCAGCCGCGGCACCGTATATCGCCGTTGCGCCGTGCGCTGGCCCGGTGCTGTCACTGCCCGGTGCGAGACTCTGTCCCATGGCCTTCGGTCAGCAGTCCGGTCCGCCGGCATCGGCGAAGCAGGTGCGGGAGCTGCTCGAGCTCCTCCAAGACGCAGGCCACACCGACTTCCGCGACGCCCGCGGCCCGCTGGGCTTCACGCAGCGCCAGGCCGCCGGCAAATTCACGCGCGACGAAGCCGACGCGTTCATCGAGCTGCTCCAAGAAGCCGTCGACGGCGAAGACGGCGGCGTCGCGACCCCGCCGCCGCCGCGGCTGTCCGCAGCCGAGCAGGCCCTTCGCCGTGTGCCCGCCGATCAGCTCGCAGCCGAGCTGCAGCGGCGCGGCTGGATCGTCGTGGAGCCGTAGGTCTCGCTCGCGACCTCGGCATGTGCGGCCACCGTCCGGGGCGGCGTTCGCCCATTTCGTCCTCAGCCCTCCAGGTTCGCTCCCAATGAACCGATAGACACTTTGAGGACGGATGTTCAGCAGCTTCCGC
>JBEEGB010000301.1:0-3939 GCA_041166585.1 Acidimicrobiaceae bacterium | reverse complement strand
TGACGCCTGAGGAACGCCCAGCGTTTTGGTTCGAGCCGTCGTCACTGAGGAGGGGCAGGCAACAGGCGCGACATGTCGACCCAGCCGCGCCAACCGTTGGAGGCGACCACTTGGGCCCACGGTCCCTGCACCTGAGCCAGCTCCAGCTGCACGCCGCCAGCAAGCGTGGCCACGGGTGCAACCCGGCCATCAGGGACCGACCACGCCGAGATGCCCGGCGCAGGCACGACGTGGGTGCGGCGCCACGCCGGTGCCGCTGGAGGAGGTGGAGGCGGAGGCATGTCGGTCGAGCGACCAGCGAGGGCCTTGCGGGCGGCCGACACCACCGCACCGGCGGCGATGGTCCCGACCGTCCCGGCCAGCGCGGCGCCGACGTTCGTCCCGTCGCCGGCTGGTGCGCCGGATGCACCCGCGGACGAGGACGGATCGCTGGATGTGTCGGGAGGGCTGACGGCCACGCCGCCGCCCGCGTCCGCGGCCTCCTCGGCTGACGCGGCGAGCTGCTCGTCGCGCTCGACGGCGTCCTCGACGATCGTCGACAGCTTCTCGTTGAGCGCGTGGTCGCGCGCTTCATAGTCCAGGTGGTCGATCTCGTTGCCCCGGCTCAGGGTGACGTCCACGGTGATCGAGCCGTCCTCGCTCGCGGTGACCCGCCAGCCGCCCTCGCCGAGCTCGCCGATCTCGCTGATCTCGCCGAAGTCGCCCAGCTCGCCCTCGGATCGAAGGCGCGCGACCGACCACGTCACGCCGCCGTTGATGATGGTGGCACCCACACCGGGTGCACCCATGATCGTGAGGTCCGATCCGGTCACGACGTACTGCCCGCCGGCGTCGAAGCCCACGATGTCGGCTTCGGTCACCACCGCCGGCGGGGTCTTGAGCCGTGGCGCGGTTGGGAGGAGCGTCATGAGCATGTTCGCCGCTTGCACCACCGTGTTGGGCTCGCCGTGCGCGTCGGACGTGGCGTCAGACAGCTGGGCGACGCTCCCCGCCAGGATCGAGACGTCGATCGGGCCGCTCACGGTGTGGCGACCAGGCCTTCGGTGAGGTGCTCGTATCTGTCAACGACCTTGTACGACTGGCCGAGCAGCACGAATCCCTCGGCGCTGTGGCTGATGCCGTTCACGGCCAGCTTCATCGTGGACATGTTGGACAGGATCTCCTTAATGCCCACCGTCGCGGCGCCGCTGAAGATGGCCGCGATGACGAAGCCGAGGGCGAGCAGGTCGCAGAGGAGGCTGAGCATGTACAGGACGACCTCGGCGCCTCCGATCGCGTTCTCGACCTTCACCCGCAATGCATCGAGCTGGTTGATCTTCATCTGGTAGTCGACCGAAGCGCTCTCGTTGACCGGATGCGTTCCAGCGAGGATGGCGGCGGTGACCTTTCCAACGGCCGTCGTCGCCACGTGCTCCATGCCGAGCTCGCCGGGGATGTTCTCGCGGATGCTGTCCTTGAAGCCTTGGTAGGTCGAGGCGGCGGACTTCGACTTGAGCCCGCCCTGGATCTGCTTCTGCAGCCACTTGCCGAGCTCCTTGACCGCCTTCTCCGCCGACTTCTTCTTCCCGTACGAGCCGAGGCCGGCGGCCTCCTCCTCGCTGCCCTCCGTCGATGCGTTGAGGATGCCGACGACGATGGCGATGATGACGTCGACGAGCGTCTCGAGCGCGCTGGCCAGCTTGGCCGTGATGCCTGCGATGAAGTTCTGCAGCTTCTCCGGCAACGCCGAGAAGCCGCCGGAGAGGGCATCGAGCAGATCGTCGACCAGGCCGAGGACGTCGGGCGCGTACTGGGCGACCAGGCTCCGAAGGGCGGACAGGCTGGCCGTGATCCCGCTCAGGAGGCCCTTCGCCGCCCACTCGATCCAGCCCCCCTCGAGCCACTTGCTGGTCGCTGTCGCGGCCTGGCCCAGCTTCTTGACCATCAGGTCGCCGAGCTTCCCGAACTTGATGATGGCGTCGATGAGGTCCCAGAACAGCCGGCTGATGACATCGAGCCCGTCGTCGAACAGCTTCCGGTGGATCTGATCGACGGTGACCGTGCCCCGCACGCTGGCGTTGGCCAGGTCGCAGCCGAGCCTGGCCTTGAGCGCGTCGGTCTCCGGCCACTCGGCGAGGTGCTTCGCCATCGTGGAGGACTGGTTGTACAGCTGGTGGCGGATGTCCACGGGGAGGAGGCGCGTGAGCACCTTGGTGACGTCGTCGTTCTTGACGTACGCGTAGTACCGGTCGAGGGTGCGGATCTCCTCCTCGTTGAAGTCGCAGGTCGGGCACTGCTCGAACGGGCGAAGGGTCATGTGCCGGAACGAGTCGGACTTCGCCAGGCCCTTCTCCAGCTCGGGCAGCTTCCACAGGAACAACCCTTCGGCGTTGGTGAGGTCCTTGTCGGTGAGCTGGATCTGGTTCGTGCCGCCGTCCGCGCTCACGGAGATCACCGACTTCGTTCCGAAGTCGTTGAGGCGCCAGCTCTCGGAGACGCTTCCAGCCACCTCCCACTTCGTGACGTCACGGGTGGCGGAGTCGAAGCCGAGGTGGACGTTGATGTCCTGCGGCGTGTTCCCGGCGGGCACCTCGAGGTGGAACGGGTCCTTGAAGGTGAAGCCGAGCTTCTTGCCGTCGATGGTGGCGTCGAGACCCGGGTTGACCGAAAGGTCGAGCGTGGTGATCTCGGCCTTCTGACCGCCCGGCGACCACGACACCTTGAGCGGCTGCTCGTAGACCCGCTTCGGGACGTAGCTGATCTTCGGGGGCGTGTACTTGAAGGTCGCCTTGCCGTCACCGTCCTTTGGGAGGGTCGCGCTCGGCGGGTCGACCTGTCCACCGGGTGTGGGCTGGCCGAGCACGAGCTCCCACGACACGTCGACCCCGCCGACCGGTGTGCCGTTGGACGTCTTGAACTCGAGCGTCACCTCGTGGGCCTGACCGTCGCCGGGGATCGGGTCGACGGGCGACACCACCGTCACCGTCGGGAACGGGGCCTCGACCCGGACCGGTGCCTTCCTGATGAACGTCTGGTTGTCCAAGATGGCAGCCGCGGTCGCTGAGAACTCGCTGGCCGGTTTGCACTCCACCGACAGCTCGAGCGGATTCTGGATCTTGGACAGCAGATCCGGGTCCTTCTTGGCTTCGGCCTTGAGCTCGAGCGTCAGGACGAGCACCTTTTCGGTCGACTGGAGGTCGTCCTTGGTGACGTCGACGATCCCGTCGGGGAGAACCGACGCCTGCACGAGCTCGACGCGGATCTCGGCGGAGCCGTGTGTGTACATCTTGGCGTGGCACTCCGAGGTCTCCCAGTCCTTCGTGCCCTGGTTCCACTTGATGACGTACTCGGCCACGCACGCTCCTCAGGACAGCTCGAGGCGATACTCGTCACCGAAGGTGACGGTGATCGGCTGGGTGGCGGACTTCCCTTCCCAGTCGCCGCGCGCGGTGACGACGACCGACTCGGTCCCCTCGGGTGGACCGGTCTCCGACGCGGTGAACGACGCGACGAGGGTGCCCGTGCCCTGGATGGGCGTGACGCTGACGCCGCTGCCCCAAGGAACGTCGAGCGAGAGCGGCATCGGAACCTGGGTGACCTGACCCTTCTCGTCGGCGTTCCAACCGGTGAGCGTCACCTGCACGGGCTGGTCTCCGAGCTCGACCCGGTCGACGCTCACCTGGACGATGGCCAAGCCGGAGCCCTCGCCCTGCTCACCGTCCTCGCCGCCGAGTCCGGCCTCGCCGTCCTTCTTGCTCTGGAGGGCGGTGTGCACGGCTGCGATCACTGCGCCTGCACCGCCGACCACGGCGATCATCGTGTTGTACCCGCCGGTCTGCTCGCAGTCGGCGGGGCCCGAGCAGTTGTCGGCCGCGGCGATGCCGGACCCGACGCCGACGTTGAACCACAGCGCGATGAGCACGGCGGCGACGAACCGGGAGAGGACGCGATCAGGCACGC
>JBEEGB010000300.1:0-8852 GCA_041166585.1 Acidimicrobiaceae bacterium | reverse complement strand
CTGACCGAGAAGCTCGACTACATCGAGTGGCTCGGCGTCGACTGCCTCTGGCTGCTGCCCTTCTACCAATCACCCCTTCGCGACGGCGGCTACGACATCAGCGACTTCTTCACCGTGTTGCCGGCCTACGGCGATGTGAAGGATGCCGCGTTGCTGATCGACGAGGCCCACCGGCGGGGGATGCGCATCATCGCCGACCTCGTGATGAACCATACGAGCGACCAGCACCCGTGGTTCCAGGAGAGCCGCCAGAGCCGGGACAACCCGAAGGCGGACTGGTACGTCTGGAACGACGACGACCAGCGCTGGCCCGAGGCCCGGGTGATCTTCGTCGACACCGAGGTGTCGAACTGGACCCACGACTCGCAGCGCGACCAGTACTACTGGCACCGGTTCTTCCACCACCAGCCCGACCTCAACTACGACAACCCCGAGGTCGCCGAGCAGATGCTCGACGTCGTCCGCTTCTGGCTCGACCTCGGGCTCGACGGCTTCCGCCTCGACGCCGTGCCCTACCTCTTCGAGCGCGACGGGACGAACGGCGAGAACCTCCCTGAGACCCATCAGTACTTGAAGCGGCTTCGGCGCGCCGTCGACGACGAGTTCCCCGGAAGGGTGCTGCTGGCCGAAGCCAACCAGTGGCCGACGGACGTCGTCGAGTACTTCGGCGAGACGGGCGACGAGTGCCACATGTGCTTCCACTTCCCGCTGATGCCGCGCATGTTCATGGCGGTGCGCCGCGAGCAGCGCTATCCGATCACGGAGATCCTGGCCCAGACGCCTGAGATCCCCGACGGTGCCCAATGGGGCATCTTCCTGCGCAACCACGACGAGCTCACGCTCGAGATGGTCTCCGATGAAGAGCGCGACTACATGTACACGGAGTACGCCAAGGACCCGCTGATGCGGCGCAACATCGGCATCTCCCGTCGCCTGTTCCCGCTGCTCGACAACGACAGGCGGATCGCCGAGCTCTTCCACGCCATGCTCTTCTCGATGCCGGGCAGCCCCGTCCTCTACTACGGCGACGAGATCGGGATGGGCGACAACATCTACCTCGGCGACCGCGACGGGGTGCGAACGCCGATGCAGTGGACACCGGACCGCAACGCCGGCTTCAGCCGCGCCGACTTCGCCCAGCTCTACCTGCCGCCGCTCATGGACCCGGTCTACGGGTACCAGGCGGTGAACGTGGAAGCCGAGATCCGCAACCCGTCGTCGTTCCTGCACTGGCTGCGACGCCTGCTCGAGGTGCGACGGGAGCACCCGGTGTTCGGCATCGGCACCTTCGAGGTGCTGTCCGCCGAGAACCCATCGGTGCTGGCGTACCTGAGGCGATGCGTGGGCGACGACGGAGAGGAGGACATCGTGCTGTGCGCCTACAACCTGAGCAGGTTCGCGCAGCCGGTCGAGCTCATGCTCTCGCAGCTCGCGGACAAGGTGCCCATCGAGATGACCGGCAGGGTTCCGTTCCCTGCCATCGGTGAGCTGCCCTACTTCCTGACGCTGCCGCCGTACGGGTTCCTCTGGTTCAGCCTCGTCGACGCCGTGATGGAGTCCGGGTGATCACGCCCGAGGCACTCGCCCGCCTGCTGCCCGACTTCCTCGTCCGCCAGCGTTGGTACGGCGCGGCAGACAAGGAGCTGCGCTCGGTGGAGGTCATCGACTTCGAGGCGATGCGCGAGGGCCCGCCCGAGCTGGCCTGGGCGTTGGCAGAGGCCACGTTCGGCGACGACACCACCGCGCTGTACCAGGTGCCCGTCGGCGTGCGTCCCCTCGAGCAGACGGAGCGCTTCCTCGAGGGGAAGGGCCGGTCGCTCCTCGGCGACGCCGACACCGAGGCGGGCGCGGTGCTCGTGTACGACGCGCTCGTCGACCCCGAGCTGGCGGTGGCCTTCGTGAACCACATCGCGCCGGACGAGCAGGTCACGCACGTGCGGTCGCTCAACGTCGAGCAGTCGAACACGTCGGTCGTCTACGACGAGCGGATCATCATGAAGCTGTTCCGCCGGGTGCCGGACGGGCCCAACCCCGACGTCGAGGTCACCGAGGCCCTGGCCCGAGTCGGCTTCGCACACATCAGCGCGCCGGTCTCGAGCTGGCGTCGGGATGGGCGTGACCTCGCCGTCGTCCGCCAGTTCCTCGAAGGTGGCACCGAGGGCTGGCAGCTCGCGCTCACATCGCTGCGGGACATGTACGACAGCAGGCTCGACCCGGCCGACGCTGGCGGCGACTTCGCCCCGGAGGCGGCGCGCCTCGGCGAGATCACCGCGGAGATGCACCTCGCACTCGCCGAAGCGTTCGGCGTGCAGGGTGGCGACGGCGAGGCGTGGGCGGAGACGATGGTCGCCAACCTCGCCCACTCCGGCGCGCGCAACCTCGACGCCGCCGCGATCGCCAAGGTCTACGACGAGCTGCGATCGCTCGACGACACCGGGAAGTCGATCCGCGTCCACGGCGACTACCACCTCGGACAGACCATGCGGACCGACTCCGGTTGGTACATCCTCGACTTCGAGGGAGAGCCTGCGGCGCCCCTCGAGGAGCGCCGCGCTCCGTCGTCGCCGCTTCGCGACGTCGCCGGGATGCTGCGATCGTTCCACTACGCAGCCCACGTCGGCCTCGTCGAGCGCGGGGCCGAGTCGGTCGACGACGAAGACCTGCGCGCGCTCGGTGCCCGCTGGGAGGAGCACGTCGCGGCTTCGTTCCTCGCCGGCTACGCGCGGGTCGAAGGGGTGACCGAGCTGCTCCCGAAGTCCGATCACGCGCGACAGGTCGTGCTCGACGCGTTCATCCTCGCCAAGGCCGTCTACGAGGTCGGTTACGAGCTCGCCCACCGCCCCGACTGGGTCCGCATCCCTCTCGAAGCCATCGCCCGCACGCTGGGCTGAGGTCACCTGGACGACAAGATGACGGCCATGGAGACGATGCGCGCCTGGCAGGTCCACGAGTACGGCGAACCGCTCGATGTGCTTCAGCTCGACACGGTGCCGGTCCCGGATCCCGGCGCGGACGAGGTGCGGGTCCGCGTGCAGGCCATCCCGTTGAACCTCAACGACCTCGAGCGCATCAACGGCGGCAACATGATGGTGCGGCCTGAGCTCCCGTACAGCCCGGGCATGGAGGTCATGGGTGTGGTCGACGCCTGCGGCCCCGGTGCGGAGCCTTGGGCGGGAAGGCGTGTCGTGGCCACCACCCGGATGGCTTTCGGCGGGTTCGCCGAGCAGGCCATCTGCCCGACAGCGGCGACCTTCGACGTGCCCGACGACATCCCGCTCCCGGGGGCCGCCGCGCTCTACTTCCCGTTCCACCTCGCGTGGCTCGGCCTGTTCGACCGCGCCGAGCTCCGAGCGGGAGAGAGCGTGCTCATCCACGCCGCGGCCGGTGGCTCCGGCTCCGCGGCCATCCAGCTCGCGGTGCACGCCGGAGCGCGCGTCTTCGCCACCGCGGGCAGCGACGAGAAGGTGCAGCTGTGCCGGGACTTGGGCGCGCACGTCGCGATCAACTACTCGCGCGACGACTTCGCCGAGGTGGTGCTCGCCGAGACCGACAACACCGGCGTCGATGTGGTCTTCGACAACGTCGGAGATGCGGTGTTCGAGAGGTCGATGAGCTGCATCGCCTACAACGGGCGGTACCTGATGATGGGGTTCGCATCGGACAAGGCGGTGGCCGACGAGAAGTACGTCGTCCCCCGGCGGTTGGTGATGGGCAACTTCAAGCTGTGCGGCGTGCTCCTCAACTATGCGAACGACGCCATGGTGCAGATGCTGAAGACGGCGATGGGATGGAACGTCGCGCCTCGCGCACTCGGCGAACGCATCAGCGAGGAGATCGTCCAGCTCGTGCGGAGCGGCGCCGTCCGACCGATCATCGGGCAGACCGTGGCCTTCGGGGAGCTGCCGGCCGCGGTCGACGCCCTGGCGAGGCGGGCGACGACCGGGCGCACCATCGTGTTGCTGTGACGCGCCGCCCTGTCGTTCTGTGGACGTTGAGCCGTGGAGATCACGGCTGAGCGCCCAAAGAACCCAAGCGCCTGCCCACTGTGGACGCTCGCATCCCGCCTGGCACGGCTCAGAGTCCACAGTGGGCGCGATGGGGCGTGGGGGCGCTGGCGGCGTGGGGCGCGGGCGGGCCAGGCTGACCTGAGTCTGAACGTGTCGAGTGCGGGCAGAGCGGGTAGGCGGGACGTGTGGTTGGATCGAGCCCTGTGACCCGTCGTTCCCTGACCGGAGAGGTGCGAGCCATCGTCAGGGGAGAGCACACGAACCCTCACGCGTTCCTCGGCCACCACGGTGGCCTGGTCCGCGTGTGGAGACCCGGCGCGAAGTCGGTGAGCATCGGCGGTGTCGAGGGCGAGCTCGTCGACCCGGCTGGTCTCTTCGAGGTCAAGCTCCCCGAGTCGGCGGTGGCCTACGAGATCGAGGCGACCTACCCAGACGGCACCGTGGTGGTGTTCGATGACCCGTACCGCCACTGGCCGACGCTCGGCGACATCGACGTGCACCTCATCGGTGAAGGCCGTCACGAGAAGCTGTGGGAGGTGCTCGGGGCCCACCACCGGGTGCACGAGGGATCGGACGGCACCGCGTTCGCCGTGTGGGCGCCCTCGGCGCGGGCGATGCGCGTTGTCGGCGACTTCAACCTGTGGGACGGACGCGTCCACCCGATGCGCATCCTCGGCTCGTCCGGCGTGTGGGAGCTCTTCGTCCCCGGTGTGAAGCCAGGGGACCGCTACAAGTTCGAGGTCGTCGGGGCCGACGGCGCGCTCCGGCTCAAGGCCGATCCGCTGGCGTTCGCCGCCGAGCTGCCACCCGGCACGGCGAGCATCGTTGTGGAGAGCCGCCACCAGTGGCGAGACCAGGCATGGCTCGAGCACCGCGCCAGCATCGACGCGGTCAACCAGCGCCTCTCCACCTACGAGGTGCACCTCGGTTCATGGCGACATGTGCCCGAAGACGGCGATCGCCCGCTCACGTACCTCGAGATGGCGGAGCAGCTCCCCGCCTACGTGCAGGAGCTGGGCTTCACGCACGTCGAGATGATGCCGGTCGCCGAGCACCCGTTCGGCGGCTCGTGGGGCTACCAGGTGTCGTCCTACTACGCGCCCACCTCCCGCTACGGCACACCCGACGACTTCAGGGTGCTCGTCGACGCCTTCCACGAGCGCGGCATCGGCGTCATCGTCGACTGGGTGCCGGCGCACTTCCCGAAGGACGCGTGGGCGCTCGCCCGCTTCGACGGCACCGCTCTCTACGAGCACGCCGACCCCCGTCAGGGCGAGCACCCCGACTGGGGAACGCTCGTGTTCAACTTCGGCCGCAACGAGGTGCGCAACTTCCTCCTCGCCAACGCCCTGTACTGGGTCGAGGAGTTCCACATCGACGGGCTGCGGGTCGATGCCGTCGCGTCGATGCTCTACCTCGACTACTCCCGCGAGCCGGGCCAGTGGGTGCCGAACGAGTTCGGCGGTCGCGAGAACCTCGAGGCCATCCACTTCCTGCAGGAGGTGAACACCGTCCTGCACGGCCGGTGCCCCGGCGTGCTCACGATCGCCGAGGAGTCGACGGCGTTCCCCGGCGTGTCGCGACCGGTGCACCTCGGCGGGCTCGGGTTCGGCCACAAGTGGAACATGGGCTGGATGCACGACACGCTGGACTACTTCTCGAAGGACCCCGTCCACCGCCGTCACCACCACCACCAGCTCACGTTCGGGTTGCTGTACGCGTTCAGCGAGAACTTCGTGCTACCGCTCAGCCACGACGAGGTCGTGCACCTCAAGGGCTCCCTCCTCCAGAAGATGCCTGGTGATCGCTGGCAGCAGCTCGCCAACCTGCGCGCGCTCTACGCGTGGATGTGGGCGCACCCTGGCAAGCAGCTCCTCTTCATGGGCGGCGAGATCGCGCAGGAGCAGGAGTGGTCGGAGATGCGCAGCCTCGACTGGCACCTGCTCGAGAACCCGATGCACCAGGGCGTGCAGAGCCTGATCCGCTCGCTCAACGCGATCGAGGCCGCCGAGCCGAGCCTCTACTCGTGCGACTTCCACCCCGACGGCTTCCGGTGGATCGACGCCAACGACACCGACCAGAGCGTGTACTCGTTCCTCCGCTTCGATCCCGGCGGCACCGGGCGCACGATCGCGTGCGTGGCCAACATGACGCCGGTGCCGCGCCACGGGTACCGCCTCGGCGTCCCGACAGCCGGCCGGTGGACCGAGGTGCTCGACACCGACGCCGGCGTGTTCGGGGGCAGCGGCATCGGCAACGGTGAGGTGTGGACCGACGGCGTCGCCTGGCACGGCTACGACCAATCGCTCGTCCTCACGCTCCCGCCGCTGGCGGTGCTCTACCTCGCCCCCGAGGCCTGACGCTCCGCCGGCCGTAGTCTCCGCCGGGTGAGCGACGACGTCCGGCTGGTCATCCACGGGCACTTCTACCAACCGCCCCGCGAGAACCCCTGGACCGAGGAGGTGGCGGTCGAGCCGTCGGCGGCCCCGTTCCACGACTGGAACGAGCGCATCACCGCCGAGTGCTACCGGCCCAACGGGTGGGCGCGCGTGCTCGACGAGCGCGGCTTGGTCGCGGACATCGTCGACAACTACGAGTACCTGTCCTTCAACTTCGGGCCGACGCTCATGTCGTGGCTCGAGGTCCATGCGCCTGAGGTGTACGAGCGGATCCGCTACGCCGACCGTGTCAGAGGCGGGGCGATCGCGCAGGGCTACAGCCACCTGATCCTCCCGTTGGCAACGGAGCGCGACGTCCGCACCCAGGTGCGCTGGGGGCTCGCCGACTTCGAGCACCGGTTCGCCAGGCGCGCCCGCGGCATCTGGCTCCCCGAGACGGCCGTGAACGACGACGTGCTGCGCGTGCTGGTGGAGGAGGGTGTGGAGTTCACGATCCTCGCCCCGAACCAGGCGATGGCCGTTCGTCCCCTCGACGGCGGTGACTGGCGCGACGTGTCGGACGGCTCGATCGCCGGCGGCGAGCCCTTCCGGTGGCTCCACCCGGACGGCGACGGCCGCTCCCTCGAGCTGCTCTTCTACGACGGAGGCATCTCCCACGACCTCGCCTTCGGCCTCACCGGTCTGTCGAGCCAGGAGCTGATGCGACGGGTGGTCGAGGCGGCCGCCGACGGCACGCCCGTCTGCGTCGCCACCGACGGCGAGACGTTCGGTCACCACCACAAGTTCGCCGACCGCGCGTTGGCGTACGCGTTCACCCATGAGGCCAACGCCGCGGGCATCCGGGTGCTGAACGCGTCGGCGCTGCTGGACGAGGTGCCCCCGACCCACGAGGTGAAGGTGCGCGAGAGCGCGTGGTCGTGCGCGCACGGCGTGGGTCGTTGGAAGGAGGATTGCGGGTGCAGCACCGGAGGCGAGGCCGGGTGGAACCAAGCGTGGCGCGCGCCGCTCCGCGCCGCCCTCGACGTGATCCGTGACCACGGCGTCGAGGTGTTCGAACGTCGAGGACGCGAGCTGTTCCACGACCCGTGGGCCGCCCGCGACGCCTACATCGCGGTGATCCTCGGTCGCTGCTCGATCGAAGAGCTCCTGGAGAAGCACGCCCACAGCGACGCCGACCCGGTGACCGCCCTCGTGCTGCTCGAGGCGCAGCGCCACGCCATGCTCATGTACACGTCGTGCGGGTGGTTCTTCAACGACCTCGCCGGCATCGAGACCCTCCAGGTGCTGCGGTATGCCGCCCGCACCATGGACCTGCTGGCCGAAGCCGGCGAGCCGGCGGACCTCGAGCGCTTCTTCTCCGTGCTGCGCGAGGCGCACAGCAACATCCCCGAAGAAGGCGACGGCGTGGCCATCTGGCATCGCCACGTCGATCCGAGTCGAGTGGACGAGACCCGCGCGGTTGCGCACCTCGCGCTCGTCTCGCTGCTCGAGGAGGGCGAGCCGCCGCAGGCATTGGCCGCGTTCAGCATCGTGGAGCACAACCGCAGGCACGGCGACCGGGGGAGCCTGTCGGGCGTCGTCGGTCTCGTCACGCTCGAGCACCGCCGCACCCGCCGGCGGACCGAGCACGTCTACGCCGCCGTGCACTTCGGTGGCCTCGAAGTGTTCGGCGCAACGCGACCCGCCGAGCCGGGGCGCGATGCCGAGGAGCTGCTCGCGCTGGCCCACGCGGTCGTGAACGGTGAGCGCGTGGCCACCGTCTTGCGGCTCATCTCCGAGGGCTTCGGCCCGCACGAGTTCGGTCTCGAGTCGGCCCTGCCCGATGCCGCCGACCAGATCGTGCGGGGCGCAGCCGACCAGCTCGTCGACCGCATCGCCGCCACCTACGAGCACCTCTACCGAGACACGCGTCCCCTGCTCGGTTCGCTCCTCACCGCCGGCTACCCGCTTCCGCCGGAGCTGCGGGCACCCGCCGAGTTCGCGCTGGCGCGGCGCTTCGAGGCCGAGATCGCGTCGGCCATCGACAACTCCACCGTCGAGTCGTTCCGCGCCGCCCAGGAGATCGTCACCGAGGCGAGGACGGGAGGCTTCCAGCTGGTGACGCCGCGGGCGGTCACGCTGATGGGGCGCTCGCTGCTGGCTGCCGTCGACCGGGCCGTGGAGGCACCGGATGACGAGGACCGGGTCGCGGCCGCGCTGGCGTTGCTGCGCCTCGTGCGCGATCTCGACTTGCACCTCGCGCTCGACCTGGAACGCGCGCAGGAGCGGGTCTTCGATGCGCGCCGGGAGCGGCCCGACGAGGAAGGCCTGGTGCGGCTGGCCAGGGCCCTGGGCCTGATGGTCTGACGAGGGTCCCGCGCCGGTAGCGTTTCCTCCCTGTGGCCACCGACATCCAGACCTGCTACCGGCACCCGGACCGCCGCGCCGGCGTCTCGTGCCAGCGCTG
>JBEEGB010000299.1:0-4004 GCA_041166585.1 Acidimicrobiaceae bacterium | reverse complement strand
AGCGGACCTCGTCGAACTTCACGGGGCCGCGCTGGGACGCGTTGTAGGCCTCGAGCAGGCCCTTGGGCACGAACTCCTCGGCCGGGATGCCGCGCAGGCGGGCGATCTCGTCGGGCCGCTTGAGGGCCTTCAGCCCTGCGATGGTGGCGCGGGCCACGTTGATGTGGTTGGCGGAGCCGAGCGACTTGCAGAGCACGTCGTGGATGCCGGCCTCTTCGAGGATGGCACGTGCTGCGCCGCCGGCGATCACGCCAGTACCGGGCGCGGCCGGCTTCATCAGCACCCGCCCTGCGCCTTCCTGGCCGATCACCGGGTGGATGATCGTCGAGCCGGCGAGGGCGACGTTGAAGAGGTTCTTGCGGGCCTCCTCGGTGCCCTTCTGGATGGCGAGGGGCACCTCCTTCGCCTTGCCGTAGCCGAGACCGACACGGCCGTTGCCGTCGCCGATCACCACGAGCGCGGTGAACGAGAACCGGCGACCGCCCTTCACGACCTTGGCAACGCGGTTGATGTTGATGACGCGCGACTCACGCAGCGAGGAGTCCCCCGAGCTGCGTGGGTTCGCCATCTCCTGTTCACGTCGAGCCATCAGAACTCCAGTCCTGCTTCACGGGCAGCATCGGCAACGGCGGCCACACGGCCGTGGTAGAGGAAACCGCCTCGATCGAAGACGACCTTGGTGACACCGGCGGCCTTGGCCCGCTCGGCCACGAGGGCACCGATCTTGCCGGCGGCATCCTTGTTGCCGGTGCCGCTGCCCTTGAGGTCGGCCTCTGTCGTCGAGGCCGCCGCGAGCGTCTTGCCGGTGATGTCGTCGATCACCTGGGCGGTGATGTGCTTGTTGGAGCGGAACACCGCGAGGCGGGGCCGCGTGTCGGTGCCCTTGACCTTCTTGCGGACGCGGTGGTGGCGCCGGATCCGGGCTTCCCGAAGCTTCTGTGCGGTGGCGGTCATGTCACTTACCCGTCTTCCCGGCCTTGCGCACGACGCGCTCGCCGGCGTAGCGGACGCCCTTGCCCTTGTAGGGCTCGGGCTTGCGGATCTTGCGGATGTTGGCGGCGACCTGGCCCACCGACTCCTTGTCGATGCCCCTCACCGAGATGCGGGTGGGGGCGGGGACGTCGAACTCGATGCCGGCCGGCGCCTGGACGCGGACCGGGTGGCTGAAGCCGAGCGCGAGCTCGATGGCGTTCGGGCCCTGCGCGGTGGCGCGGTAGCCGACGCCGACGATCTCGAGCTCCTTCACGAAGCCGTTGGTCACGCCGAGGACCATGTTGTTGACGAGCGTGCGGGTGAGCCCGTGCTGGGCGCGGTTCGCTCGCTCGTCGTCGGGACGCTCGACGACGAGGTTGCCGTCGTCTTGGCGGACCGTGATGACGCCCGGCAGGTCGCGCTCGAGCGTGCCCCTCGGGCCCTTCACCGTGATGTGGCGGTCCGCGATCGTCACCTCGACGCCACCGGGGACCGGGATCGGTGCTCTTCCGATACGAGACATTGGATCTACTTCCTCACCAGACGAAGCACAGGATCTCGCCGCCCATGCGTTGCTTGCGGGCCTCGCGGTCGGTCATCAGGCCCTTGCTCGTGGACAGCACGGCGACGCCGAGGCCACCGAGCACGCGAGGGACCTTGTCGGCCTTGATGTAGACGCGAAGGCCTGGCTTGCTGACGCGGCGCAGACCGGAGATGGTCCGCTGCCGCTCGGGCGAGTACTTCATCGTCACCGTGAGGACGCTCCCCGGACGGGTCGTGTCGTCGGCAACGGCGAATTCCTCGATGTAGCCCTCCTTCTTCAGGATGCCGGCGAGGGCAACCTTCTGCTTGGAGGACGGCATGCGCACCTGGTCGTGCATCGCAACGTTGGCGTTGCGGATGCGGGTGAGCATGTCGGCAATGGGGTCGGTCATCATCGGGCGCTCACCTCCTCACCAGCTCGCCTTCGTGACGCCGGGGATCTCGCCGGCGTGGACCAGCTCGCGCAGGCAGATGCGGCACAAGCCGAACTTGCGGTACACGGACTTCGGGCGTCCGCAGCGACGGCAGCGCGTGTAGGCGCGCACCTTGAACTTCGGCTTGCGCTGCTGCTTTTCGATCAGAGCCTTCTTGGCCATCTACTGCTGGCCCTCCCTGCGGAATGGGAAGCCGAAGGCGTCGAGTAGTGCCCTGCCTTCAGCGTCGGTGCGTGCTGTCGTGACGATGGTGATGTGCATGCCGCGGCTGACGTCGACGCGGTCGTAGTCGATCTCCGGGAAGATCAGCTGCTCGGTGACGCCGAACGTGTAGTTGCCGTGGCCGTCGAACTTGTCCGACAACCCTCGGAAGTCACGGATCCGGGGGATGGCGAGGCTGATGAGCCGGTCGAGGAACTCCCACATGCGATCGCCCCTGAGGGTGACGCGGGTGCCGATGGCGTTGCCCTCACGGAGCTTGAAGCCTGCGATCGACTTCTTGGCTCGGGTGACCACCGGCTTCTGGCCGGCGATGATCCCGAGGTCGCGCACCGCAGCTTCGAGCAGGCTGGCCTGCTGCACGGCGGCGCCGACGCCCATGTTGAGGACGACCTTCTCGAAGCGCGGCACCTGCATGATGTTCTCGAGGCCGAGCTGCTCCTTGAGACCAGCGCGCACCTCGTCGGTGTAGCGCTGCTTGAACCGCGGGACGACCTGGGTGTCAGCCATCAGAGCTCAGCCCCGGTGCGGCGGCAGATGCGGACCTTGTTGCCCTTGTCGTCGAACTTGTAGCCGACCTTCGTGGGCTTGCCGTCTGACGGGCTGAGCACGGCGACGTTGGACACCTGGATCGGCATGTCCTTGTCGATGATGCCGCCCTGCATGGTCGACCGGGTGGCCTTCTGGTGCTTGCGGGCGACGTTGATGCCGTCGACGATGACCTTGCCCGCCTTGGGCAGGACGCGCGTGACCTCACCGGTCTTGCCCCGGTCCTTGCCTTGCAGCACCTGGACGCGGTCGCCCTTCTTGATCTTGAGCCCTGCCACTAGATCACCTCCGGTGCCAGCGAGACGATGCGCATGAAGCGCTTGTCGCGCAGCTCGCGGCCGACGGGCCCGAAGATGCGGGTGCCGCGGGGCTGCTGCTGATCGTTGATGAGCACGGCTGCGTTCTCGTCGAAGCGGATGTAGCTGCCGTCGGGACGGCGCTTCTCCTTCTTCACGCGGACGACGACGCACTTGACGACGTCACCCTTCTTCACCGCCGCGCCGGGGATGGCGTCCTTCACCGCGGCGACGAAGATGTCGCCGATGGATGCATAGCGCCGCTTGGAGCCGCCCAGCACCTTGATGCAGAGCACCTCCTTGGCACCTGAGTTGTCGGCCACGCGCAGCCGGGTCTCTTGCTGGATCATGGCTAGCGCGCCCTCTCGAGAACTTCGACGAGGCGCCAGCGCTTGAGCTTGGACAGCGGCCGGCACTCCTGCACCCGGACGCGGTCGCCGGTGTTCAGGTCGTTCTGCTCGTCGTGCACGTAGAGCTTCTTCGTGCGCTGCATGGTCTTGCGGTACAACGGGTGGCGGACGCGGTCGACGACAGAGACGACAGCGGTCTTGTCCATCGATGCGGACACGACCGTGCCCTCGCGGACCTTGCGCGGGTTCGGCCTCTTCGTCTCGCTCTTCGTCTCTTCGCTCATGACGTCGCCTCCAGCGACTCGGCCGCGGCGATCTCGCGGACCCGCAGCTCGGTGTTGATCCGAGCCACCTCCCGCTTGAGATCACGCAGTCGCGTGTAGTTGTCGAGCTGGCCGGTCACGTGCTGGAACCGGAGGTTGAACAGCTCTTGCTTGGTCTCGGCCAACCGGACGACGAGCCCGTCGTCGGGCAGGTCGCGCAGCTCGGTAGCAGCCTTGTTGGCCATTACAGCGCCTCTTCCCGGGTGACGAAGCGGGCCTTGATCGGCAGCTTCTGGATCGCCCGCTCGAGCGCGGACTTGGCCACGACGGGATCGGGGTACGAGAGCTCGAACAGGATCCGGCCCGGGCGCACGACGG
>JBEEGB010000298.1:0-4726 GCA_041166585.1 Acidimicrobiaceae bacterium | reverse complement strand
ACCCGACCGACCCGACCGATACTGCCGACCCGACCGACACTGCCGACCCGACGGGAGCGACGCAGCAACCGGCCACGACGCGGTCCGAGCGGCTGCTGGCCAGCGCAGTCGTGGTGCACGCCGGCTTCTCCTCCGGGGCCGCCGCTCCCGAACCGAGCCGCGAGCTGTTGGTCCGCATCGGCGCCAGGGTCTGCCGCGCGCTACCCACCGGCGGCCGGATGCACCCGGTCGGTGACAGCACGCTCGCCGTCGTGCTCACCGGTTGCGCCGAGGACGTGGCGACGCAATGGGCCGAGTCGTTGCGGACCGACCTCGGCGAGCACTGGCCGGTACTCGCTGACGACCTGCCGGCGGCGGAGTTCCGGCTCGCGGTGGGGCATCAGAACGACGGCCAGAGCGTCGAAACACTGATCGCAGACCTGCGTGCCGAGCTGCCCAGCCCGAGCACCGATGCGCCGCCGCCCGCCGGTGGTGGATTGATCACCCAGCCGCTGCCCGTGGTCAGCGACACCGACGACGAGCCGCCGGCCGACGGGGCGGCCGACGACGCGGCGCCCGACGACGCCGCGCCCGACGACGCCGCGCCCGACGACGCCGCGCCCGACGACGCGGCGCCCCGCCGCCATGGCCCCCGCGCGGTCGACGGGGTCCGGAGCGATCGGAGCCTGCGGGATCAGTGGGCGGCGGCGGGCGCCCTGGGCCAGCAGGCCCGGGCGAGCGTGCAGATCGTCGAGCGGCTCGAAGACGGACCTGTGGCGGCGGCCTCGGCGGGGGCCAAGGCGGGGTCGAAGGTGGGGTCGAAGGCGGCGGCTACAGCGGGGCCCAAGGCGGCGGCTACAGCGGCGGCCAAGGCGGGGGCCACAACGACGGTCACAACGACGGCCACGTCGACTGCTACGGCGCCGGAGCCGCGGATCGGCGAGCTCAGCTTCGCCGAGCTCCTCGCCGGTGCGTTGGACGCCTACCGCGAGGAGTAGCCGACCGACGCCGGGTGGCTAGGGTGGGCGCTCCGATGCCGGTCCGCACCGCTGGAGGCGCGCCTGCGATGAGCCGTTTCGTCGTGGATGTGCCGTTGCGGTGGTCCGACCAGGACGTGTTCGGCCACGTCAACCACGCCCGGACGGTGACCCTGCTCGAGGACGCCCGGGTGGCCCTGCTGTTCGACCGCGCGGCCGACGACGCGGGCTTGACGAGCCTGTCCACCGGCCTGCTCGTGGCGGGCCTCAGCGTGGACTACCGACTACCGATCCCCTACCGCCCACAGCCCGTGCGTATCCACATGTGGGTGCACAGCATGCGCGCGGCGTCGTTCCTCATCGACTACGTCGTCCACTGTGGACCTTCCGTTGACGCCGCGGCAGCAGCCACCGCCCAGACCAAGATGGTGCCCTACGACCTCGCATCCGGCCGCCCACGGCGGCTCTCCGACGCCGAACGAGAGTTCCTCGCCCGATGGAGCTCGGACTAGGGATGCCCGCCGCAACGCTGACGATGCCGGACCCGTCCGCCCGCCAACGGCTCGCCGCGTTCGTCGCCAGGGTTGTCCGGCTGGACCGGGCCGCCGTGGTCAGGTTGCACGCCGCCGATGGCGAGGTGGACGCCTGGGCGCAGACCACGTTCGACGCGTTGACCACGCTGTCCCTACCGGGTGCGGCCCAGCCCGCCGACGTCACCGTCGGGGGTAATGAGCTGCTTGCCGCACTTGCCGTGGAGCGCACTGCAGACGTCGACCCAGGCACCAGGGCCGACGCGAGCTGGCGCGCCGAGCTACCACCGCGGGCCGGCTGGGAGCCGGCGGCGGAAGTCCCGGCCGCCGAGCTCGAGGGTCTGACCGAGCGCGGCCTCGCGCTGGCCAGGGAGCACGCCGACGCGCACGGGGCTCCACCGGCCGAGCTGCTCGATCAGGTCGTGCTCACCGCCGGCGAGCCACCGCGAACCGTGCAGGTGCCGCTACGGTGCCTGTTCGCACTGGCCGGGATGGGCCTGTCCGACGGGGTCACTCCGATCCGGGTCGCCGCCATGCCGGGTTGGCTCCGGTTGGACGCCCCGTTCGGCTCGGTTGTGCGCCTGCGCCGCATGGTGCTGCCGCTGATCGCCACCCGCTGACCGAGCGCGCTAGGCCACCCAGACGGCCGAGTCCGGGGGCAGGAGACCGTCGAGGACATCTGTGCTGCTCAGCAGCACCTCACCCGCGGGCAGCGGCACCGGCTCGGAGGAGGTGTTGAGCATGCACACCAGCGATGTGCCGGTACGGCGGAAGGCGAGGCAGCCGGCCGGCGCGGGCAGCCACTCCAGCCCGTCGCTCTCGAAGCCGAGATGCTCGTGCCGCAGCGCGATGGCCCGCCGGTACAGCGAGAGCGTCGAGTCCGGCTCGTCCAGCTGCGCGGCGACGGTCAGCTTCGACCATTCCGCCGGCATCGGCAGCCACGGCTGGCCGGTGGTGAACCCGAAGCTCGGCTCGTCGCCGTCCCAGGGCACCGGCACCCGGGAGCCGTCGCGGCCGCGGCGGGTGTGCCCTGAGCGCTCCCAGACCGGGTCCCGCAGCGCCTCGTCCGGCAGGTCCAGGTTGGCCAGCCCGAGTTCCTCGCCGTTGTAGACGAAGATCACCCCCGGCAGCGCGAGCTCGACCAGTGCCATCGCCCGCGCCCGGCGCACGCCCAGCTCACCGCCGCCGTAGCGGGTGACCTCCCTGGTCACGTCGTGGTTGGACAGCGTCCACGTCGGAGGAGCGCCGACGCCGGCGACCGAGCGCAGCGAGTGCTCGATCGCCTCCTGCGTCTCCTGGGCGCCGTACGGGGTCTCGGTCAGCCGGAAGTTGAACCCGAGGTGTAGCTCGTCCGACCGCAGGTAGCGGGCGAACCGTTCGTCGTTGCGCACCCAGATCTCGCCGAGCAACACCCGGTCCGGGTAGTCGTCGACGACTCGTCGCATCAGCCGGTGGATCGCGTGCACGCCGTCGTCGTCGAAGCGCACGTCGCCGCCGGAGTCGCTGATCAGCCCCTCCTGCGGCGCCGTGGCGTCAGGCAGTCCCGGGGGCTTGGCCATCCCGTGTGCCACGTCGATCCGGAAGCCGTCGGCCCCGCGGTCGAGCCAGAACCGCAACGTCTCCTCGAGGTCCGCGCGGACCTCGGGGTTCTCCCAGTTCAGGTCGGGTTGCTCGGGTGCGAACAGGTGCAGGTACCACTCCCGCTCGTCGCCCTCGCCCGCCTGGTGCCATGCCGGGCCGCCGAACTGGCTGGGCCAGTTGTTCGGCGGCTCCGACCCGCCCGCGCCGCGGCCGGGCCGGAAGTAGTAGCGCGCCCGCTCCCGGCTGCCCCGTGGCGCCGCCACGGCTTCTTGGAACCACCGGTGCTGCGACGAGGTGTGGTTGGGCACCAGGTCGATGATGATCCGCAGGCCCCGCTCGTGCGCGTCGGCGACCAAAGCATCGAACGCCGCCAGGTCGCCGAACAGCGGATCGACGTCTCGCGGGTCCGCCACGTCGTAGCCACCGTCGGCCATCGGGGACCGGTAGAACGGGGTGATCCAGAGCGCGTCGACGCCCAGGTCGGCGAGGTAGCCGAGCCGGCTGCGTATCCCGTCCAGGTCGCCGACACCGTCGCCGTCGGAGTCGGCGAAGCTGCGGACGTAGACCTGGTAACAGACTGCATTGCGCCACCACGAGGCGGCTGAGCTCTCAGACATCGATCCTCAGAATCCGGTGTTGACCATGCTGGCGGCCGCCATCTCCAGGTAGGTCCACAGCTGGCGGCGGTGTGGCTCGTCGAGCCCGGCGTCGTCCACCGCGATCCGCATGCAGCGCAGCCAGGCGTCCCGCTCGATCGGCCCGATGGAGAACGGCGCGTGGCGCATCCGCAGCCGGGGGTGGCCGCGCTGCTGCGAATAAGTGCCCGGACCGCCCCAATACTGGATCAGGAACATTCGCAGCCGATCGGCGGCGCCCGTGAGGTCGTCCTCCGGGTAGAGCGGGCGCAGCACCGGATCCTCGGCGACACCGGCGTAGAACGCCTCGATCAGGCGGCGGAACGTCTCCTCGCCACCGACTGCGGCGTAGAAGGTGTCCGCCCGCTCTTCAGGATCCTGTAAGCCCGCCACATACCCCATTGTTGCCGACGGCTCGATACGGTGCCGTCATGGACTTCGATCTGATCGTGCTGGGCCTCGGGCCCGGGGGCGACGAGGTGGCCGAAAAGCTCGCGGCGTCGGGGCAGTCGGTGCTGGGAATCGACCAGCATCTCGTCGGGGGCGAGTGCCCCTACTACGGCTGCATCCCGTCGAAGATGATCATCCGCGGGTCGGACGTGCTCGCCGAATCGCGGCGCGTGAACCAGATCGCCGGGCGGGCCTCCGACGAGCCCGACCTGGCGCCGGTCGCGAAACGGATCCGCGACGAGGCCACCGACAACTGGGACGACCGGGTCGCCGTCGAGAGATTCGAGGGCGGCGGCGGGACGTTCATCCGCGGTGCGGGCCGGCTGGCCGGGCGCGATGCCGCAGGCCGATTGGTTGTGGAGGTCAATGGCGAGACGCATGCCGCGAGGAACGTTGTCGTCGCCACCGGGACGGCGCCGGCGATCCCGCCGATCGACGGGTTGGCCGACCTGCCGCGGGGCGTCGACGAACTCGTCTGGACCAACCGCGAGATCGTCAAGGCCGAAACCGCCCCGGCGTCGATGGTCGTCATCGGCGGTGGCGCGGTCGGTTGCGAACTCGCCCAGGGCTTCGC
>JBEEGB010000297.1:0-4108 GCA_041166585.1 Acidimicrobiaceae bacterium | reverse complement strand
GACGGGGCGCGCCGGCTCGTACGAGCAAGCCCCGCGCCCGGATCGAGTCGGCGACCGCGATCGTCGAGGGCCGCGCCGAGGCGCCCGCCCGGCTGGGTGAGCTCGACCTCGCGTTCGGGGCCCAACGACTCGGCAACACCGTGATCGAGCTGCGCGGGGTCGGGCACCGCTACGACGGCGGACCGTGGCTCTTTCGCGGAGTCGATCTCGCGCTCGACCCCCGTGAGCGTCTCGGGGTCGTCGGTCCGAACGGCGCCGGGAAGTCGACGCTGCTCGACGTGCTGGCCGGTCGGCTCAAACCGCTGGAAGGCGACGTTGTGATCGGCTCGACCGTCGCCCTCGGGGTGTACGACCAGCGCGGTCGGGAGCTCGATCCCGCTATGAGGGTGGAGGACGCGGTGGCCGGGCCGTCGCGCCGGCCCGACTGGGAGGATGCTCGTTTTCTCGAGCGGTTCTGGTTCGACGGTGACGCGCAGCGGGCGCCCATCGGGCTGCTGTCGGGGGGTGAGCGGCGCCGGCTACAGCTCGTGCTCACGCTTCGGGCCAAGCCGAACGTCCTCTTCCTCGACGAACCGACCAACGATCTCGACCTCGACACGCTCCGCACGCTCGAGGACGTGCTCGAGACGTGGCCCGGCGCGGTCGTCGTGGTGAGCCATGACCGCGCCTTCCTCGAGCGCACGGTCACCGATGTGCTGGTGCTGGACGAGGACCATGCCGGTCGACGTGTCCCCGGTGGCTACGCGAGATGGGAGGAGGATCGCCGCTCGCGACGCGCCGCGGGCCGAGGGGTCGCCGCCCCGACCGGCGGGCGGACGCCGGGGAGCAGTGCGACGGCACCGCGCCGCGGCAGGCCGGCGTCCGAGGAGCCGGTATCGACGCCGACGCGGTCGACGCTGCGCCGCCGTCAGCGCGACGCAGAGCGCGAGATGGCTGGGCTCGAGCGACGCCGGACCCGTCTCACCGACGACCTCGCTGCGGCGGGAGCCGACCGGGACGCGCTCGCCCGCATCGGGACCGAGCTCGCCACCGTCGAGCGCGAGCTCGCGGAGGCCGAGCATCGCTGGCTCATGCTCGCGGAGCAGATCGACATCGGCGGCTAGGTTCCGGCGGTGAAGGTGCACGAGATGTTCGACCTCACCGGCAAGGTGGCGGTGGTGACCGGCGGAAGCCGCGGCATCGGCAGAGCGATCGTCCAGGGCCTCGCCGAGGCGGGAGCCGATGTGGTCATCGCGTCGCGCAAGCTCGACGCGTGCGAGACGGCCGCGTCCGAGGTGAGCGCCTCGACGGGCCGTGCCGCGCTCGCCGTCGCGTGCCACGTCGGGAAGTGGGACGAGTGCGACCACCTCATCGACACAACCATCGAGCGGTTCGGCCGGCTCGACGTGCTGGTGAGCAACGCCGGCATGTCACCGCTGTACGACAGCCTCGCCGGCATCAGCGAGGAGCTCTACGACAAGACGCTGGCGGTGAACCTCAAGGGACCGTTCCGGTTGGGCGCCCTCGCGGCCACGTACATGGCCGAGCACGACGGGGGATCGATCATCAACGTCGGCACGATCGGGTCGATCATCGCGAGCGCCAACGAGCTGCCCTACGCCTGTGCCAAGGCCGGGCTCAACGCGCTCACCGTCGGGCTGGCCGAGGCGTTCGCGCCCAAGGTCCGGGTGAACGCGATCCTCCCGGGTCCCTTCCGCACCGACATCGCGAAGGCGTGGGCGCCGGAGATGCTCGAAGCCAAGTTCGTGCCGCTCGGACGGTTGGGTGAACCCGACGAGATCACCGGACTCGCCCTGTACTTCGCCAGCGGGGCGTCGAGCTACACGACCGGCGCCATCGTCCGCGTCGACGGCGGCGTGGCGCGGAAGGTGTGACCATGAGCGACCTGTACGAGGCATGTTCCGGGCTCACGATCGACCGTCCTGCGGATGGTGTGCTGCGCATCACGATGGACGCGCCCGGCCTCAACGCGGTCGACGCCGACGTGCACCGCCAGCTGGCGGACGTCTGGCTCACCGTCGATCGCGATCCGCAGACGCGGGTGGCGCTGCTGCGCGGAGCGGGCAAGGCGTTCTCCGCGGGCGGGAGCTTCGAGCTGCTCGACACGCTGATGTCCGACTACGCGGTGCGGACTCGTGTCATGCGTGAGGCCCGGGACCTGGTCTTCAACGTGATCAACTGCTCCAAGCCGATCGTGTCGGCGATCCACGGCCCTGCCGTCGGCGCCGGGCTCGTGGCCGGGATCCTCGCTGACATCTCCGTCGTCGGGCGCACCGCGAGGATCATCGACGGCCACACCCGTCTCGGCGTCACCGCCGGCGACCACGCCGCGATCTGCTGGCCGCTGCTGTGCGGGATGGCGAAGGCGAAGTACTACCTCCTCACCTGCGACACGCTCACGGGCGAGGAGGCCGAACGGATCGGGCTCGTGTCGATCTGCGTCGACGACGACGAGGTGCAGGATCGGGCGATGGCTGTCGCGACGCAGCTCGCCGAGGGTGCCCAGTCGGCGATCAGGTGGACGAAGCAGACCCTCAACAACTGGTACCGCGCCCAGTCCGCGATCCTCGACGCCAGCTTGGCGTACGAGTTCTACGGGTTCGGTGGCCCGGACGCCCGTGAGGGCCTCGCGTCCCACGCCGAGAAGCGTGCGCCCCGCTTCGAAGGTCCCACCGCCGAGTGAACTTCGGATGCGAACGGCGCGAAAAGCGCACCGTTCGCATCCAACATTCGTCAGGAGGTCATGCCGGCGCCCAGGGCTTGAGCCACTCGGTTGCGGGCCAGCCCTCCACCGCGGCCATCAGCGCGTGCATCGTTGCGCCGTCGATCGACTCACGCACGATGTCGGCGTGGCCCGCGTGCCGGGCGACCTCCTCGATGAGGTGGAGCAGCACCCACCGCACCGACCAGGCGTCGACGTCGTCCGGGAACCACGGCACCCCCTTGGGCACGGGCACGGCCTGGTTGAGGTCATCGATCTTGCCGATGACGATCTCCGTCTCCTTGGCCACCGCGTCGTAGCGGGCCAGCACCTCGGCGACGGTCTCGTGGGGCAGGAGCCGGAAGTTGTCCTCGTAGCTGGACTGCTCCTCCTCCTGCGAGCCGCCTCGGTCGCGTTGGAGGACCATGTCGATCCATCCCTGCTCCATCTCGACGCCGTGCTTGAGGAGCCCGCCGATGCTGAGCGAGCCGGCGGTGGGGGTGAGCCGGGCCTGTTCGTCGGTGAGGCCGAACGCGGCGTAGCGCAGGCCGTCACGTTGCTGGGCGAGGTAGGCGAGCAGCAGCTCGCGCTCGTCGGTCAGTGGCGGAACCTGTCCTGGCATGAGATCTCCGTTCGTGAGGTGTGACCCCCATGATGCCCAGGGAAACCGGTCACCTTCTGGGCAGTTCAGCCGCGAACTTCCCCGAGGGCACGAGCCAGCTGGTTGATCAGCGTGACGACCTCGCGGGCGCAGGACTTGAAGATGTCGACGTCGCCGCCCCCCGGATCGATGACCTCCTCCCAATCCTCGAGGTCGACCGCCGCCAGCCCCAGCGCCGTGACCCGCTCGGGAAGGTCACCGGGGACGGCGGGCAGGTCGCGGCAGAGGCGCTTGAGGGTGGCCGTCCGTGGCGCGGCCGCGGCGTGCTCGCGCCGAACCCAGCGGACGTGCTCGGGCGCCAGGCCGATGATGAGGTCCGCACGGTCGAGGTCGCCCGGCGCCGCTTGGCGGCTCCGATGCTTCGGTACCGCCAACCCCACCGACTCCAATGCGTCACGGGTTCGCCAGCTCATCGGTTGCCCGTCGACGGTGAGCGTCCCCGCCGTCTCGACCTCGATCTCGGGCAACCGGTCGCGCAACGCGGCGCCGGCCATCACGGAGCGCGCCGCGTTGCCGGTGCACAAGAACAGGATCTGGTGCTTCAAGGGCGCTACAGCCCGCCGCCGCCGTCGATCACCAACGTCTGGCCGGTCATGTAGCTGCTGGCCGGGCTGACGTGGTTCGCGATCGCGGCGTCGAGCTCGTCCGGCTTCCCGAGCCGGCCGAGTGGCTCCCGCGCTTCGTACGCCGAAGTGAGCTCCTGTGTGTCGTCGACCTCAGCGGTCATCTCGCTCGGGTACTTGCCG
>JBEEGB010000296.1:0-3936 GCA_041166585.1 Acidimicrobiaceae bacterium | reverse complement strand
GAGATCACCTACCGCGCCTACGGCATCACGCGGATGGAACAAGCAGGGTGGCCCCGGGCGGCCCTCGTGGTGCCGTGGATGGTGTGGACGGCGCAGCACCTCTACGAAGGCCCGATCGCGCTGCTCGTCGTCGGTGCCGTCGGCGCGCCCCTCGTGCTGTTCTTCAAGTACCGCCGCACCGTGTACCCGCTCATCGTCGGCCACGCCCTCTACGACATCGCCATCTTCGCCATCGCCCTGTCCCGCTGACCCCCCTTTGCCCACTGTGGACGCTGAGCCGTGGCAGGGGACGGCTGAGAGTCCACAGTGGACACGGCGGATCGTTCTGCGGACACTCACCCGTGAAAGCCACGGCTGAACGTCCACAGAACATGGACGGCCCCGCGTGCTGGTTGGCCCTTGACGTCCTTGCCTTGACGCCCTTGCGCGGTTGTCGGTAGCGTGGCGGCATGGCGAGGACGTCGACCGCGCGAGACGAGGCCTACGACACGCGCGTCTCCGACCAGGTCGCGGAGCAGGTTCGCCAGCGCCTCCACGCGCTGCGAGAGCAGGGGAGAGGACCCGACGAGCTGGGCACCCCCGATGACGTCGCAGCCCGGATGGTGGCGACGATGCCCCAGCCTTCGCCATGGCACTCGCTCGGGCCCTTCTACTCGACGAAGGGCATCGCCCGAGTGCTCGGCGGCGTCAGCCGCCAGGCCGTCGACGACCGGCGCCGGCGCCGCACGTTGCTCGCCCTCCGCACGGCCGACGGGGGATGGGTCTACCCGCAGCTCCAGCTCGACGACCGCAACCGGGTGCTCGACGGGCTGGCCGAGGTGCTCGCCTGCTTCGACCCTGAGATCGTCGACGACTGGACGCTCACGTCCCTCCTCACGACCGCACAGCCCGCGCTCGGGGGACGCTCGATCATCGACCACCTCAGGGACCGTGAGCCGCTCGAGCCCGTGCTCGAGCTCTGCCGAGCCAGCGCCGCACGCCTCGCCAGGTGACGGATCCGCCGGAGGCGCTCGATCGGTTCCCGGTCTGGCACGTCCACGCCGGCACGACCTTCCATCGCGTGACGCACGGCGAGCACGGGCCTTGGTGGTTCGCGAGCGACGGCGGGGGACGGTTCGACCTCGTGTCGCCCCGAGGCACCTGCTACCTCGCCGACGACCCGGTCCTGGCCGTGCTCGAGGTGTTCGGCGACTTGTGGCCGGGCGTCGTGTCGGCCGAGCTCCTGTCCGTGCGCCGCCTGTGGACCCTGGCGCTGCCGTCCCAGTGCGACGCCGCCGACACCACGGTGCGGGCCGCACGTGGCTTCGGGGTGACGGCCGAGCTGGCCACCGTCACGCCGTACGAGCTGCCGCAGCGCTGGGCCTTCGCCCTGGCCGCAGCAGGCTTCGACGGCATCCGGTACCGGGCCAGGCACGATCCCGGCGGCGGACGAGCGCTGGCGCTGTTCGGCGCCGCCGGTGAGCGCACCCGATGGCGCCGCGGCCGTTCCAGCCCGATCACAGGGCCGCTCCTGGAGCGCCTCAGGCGAGAAGCGGGGGTGGTGGTGGCGCCCATCCCCGACGCCTCCGACCTCGGCTCCCTGCTCGATTGACTCCGCCGGTAATCCTCGTTACGTCAAGTTAGGGCTGGCTTACGTCAAGTCAGGTACAGGTCCCGCGGTCGCGCTCCGCATAGAGGTACGGCGCTCCTTCAGCCGATGTCGGTTGCTGCTTCTCGCCGTGGATGATCGCAAAGCCGTTCGCGGTGGCGTCGCGCGAGCGGCCGTGGAACGTCAGGTCGGCCGTGCCGCTCGGACATTCGGGCACCGGGGCGGGCCCTGAGGCGTCGAAGGGAAGCAGCGGTCCAGTCCCCGTCAGGGTGACCGCGACCTTGGCCTGGGTGCCGTCGCTCATCGGCACGGTGCGCCTGATGGTGATCCGTTTGAAGCCGTCGTTGTCGAGCTGGATCTTCGACGCACCGCTGGCAAACGGCGGGAAGTCGACATCGAACGTGCCATCGGGGTGGATGTGAACGGTGAAGAGGTCGACGAACACCGTGGTGCTCTCCACCTCGCGCTTCCCCACGACACCCTCCCGCGCTTCGACGCCCACGTTCGTGCCGATGCACGTGGCCTCGACGGTCGTGGACGCTGGGCAGTTGGTGAACTGGACGTTGGCGCCCTCGCGCTTGAGGTCGACCTTCGCGGGCCGAGCGGTCTTCGCCTCGGCGGTGGTGGCCGTGGTGACCAGGACCACAATGGTCGCGGCTACTGCGATTGCACTTCGAAGGAGGATTCGGCGTCGGTGGTCGTCGGTCTGGTGCATGTGCGCGCCCGCCTTCCGGGTCTTGTCTCCGGCTCGGACAACATGCGCGCTCGCGACCTCGTAGGAACGGTTCCGTCGTCGCCGCCTACCTCCGCGGTGGCCGCCTGACGCTCGTCGGCTGCATGCGGAGCCGGTGCGCTCATTCGACCACATCACCTTGGTCCTCACCAGTGCTGATCCGCGGTCGCTGCGACACGCACAGACGGAATCTACGATCGGTGGTTGATGCGCCGGCTCGGGTGGATCGTGGTGCCCTTGCTCACGCTGGCGGCGTGCAGCGACCACGGCTCGCCGTCCTCGGCCAGCACGTCGCCCGCCACGTCGTCCGCGGTGACGAGGACGTCGGCGAACGCGCAGCTGTCGTTCGTCGGCGACACGGGCTTGACCGGCGCGGCAACGCACGGTTCGGTGCGGTGCCGCTTCCCGAACCTCGACGGCCCGAGCATCGCGCTGCTCGCGGCGACGCCCGACGAGACCGCGCAGTTCCGGGTCGCCATCACCGTGAGCAAGGTCTCGGTGCACGTCTCCTCCGGGTCAGGCGCGGGCTACCACGAGCGCGCGTTCGAGGGAGCGAGTGTGACGGCGTTCGACGCGGGCACGGGCGCGCAGGTCGACTCCCCCCTCGCGGAGCTCCCGAGCCCCGGAACCACCCCGGGCGCGGTCGGTGCCGTCACCTCGATCAAGGCATCCGTCGACTGCGCAGGTCAGGATCCCGGGTCGTCGACGATCACCGTCACGGGCACCACCGCAGAAGGAACGCTGAACGCGGCAGCGCTCGACGCGGCGCGCGTCGAGTGCAACCTCCCCGGCAACGAGGTCGTCGTGGTGGGCATCCTCAGCGTCGGCTCGACCAAGGCCTTCGTGGAGTACGGGCTCCGTCCCGACGGGCTCGACCTGAACGAGTCCCTTCGATCAGCGGGGCAGCACCGCTATCACGCTCCCCCAGGATCTGCGACGCTCACGGGGAACGGTGGACACGTGAACGGCGACGCGCTCGAGCAAGACGCGACGCCACCGCACACGCTGCACCTCGAGGGTGACGCCGTGTGCGGCACGCCGACCGACGCCGGTGGAGGGTGACCGTCCGCCACCCTCCACCGATGCGTCAGATCAGACGATCTTGCGATACGCCGTCTGTACCGTCGCGCCGACCTGGTAGAGCTTGCTTGCTTCCTTGTCGACGAACTGCACGAAGCTGGCATCAGCGTCGATGGCTTCGCCGGCCGCCTGCAGCTGCTCGACCGTGTCGTAGACGATGAACCAACCGACGCCGCCATACGGCCCGGCCAGCGCTGCGCCGAACGACGTCGGACGCCCCGTGACCTTCTTCACGCGCTGTGCGATCTCGACACCGATCTCGATGCCGCGCACGGAGCTGCCCGGGGTGAGCACCGCCTGTACGACGGTTGCGTACTGCGGTTGGGTGTTCGCCGCGTCGGGATCAGCGAGGATGAGCTGGACGACGGCGTCGTCGATCGCGTCACCAGAGCTGAACTTCGCGCCCTCCTCGACGAGCGACAGGTAGCTGTCGTCAGCTACCAGCTTGTCGTTGGTTGCCTCGAGCTGAGCCAGTGTCTCTGCCGCCGCGGTCCACGCCAGGGTGCCGACGGCGGGCGAGAACACCGTCGTCCAG
>JBEEGB010000295.1:0-3013 GCA_041166585.1 Acidimicrobiaceae bacterium | reverse complement strand
GGCCGCGCGCCAGCCGATGTTCCGGGCCGCCGCCGGGCCCCGGTTGCGGTCCAAGCGATGCACGCGCAGGTCGAGGGAGGACGAGGCCGTCAGCCGCTCGAGCACCAACCCCGTGTCGTCGGTGGACCCGTCGTCGACGACGATGACCTCGAACGCGGGGGCTGCCACCTGAGCTTCGAGCGAGCGCGCGAGGCGGGGCAGCAACGCCGACCGGTTGCGGGTGGCGACCACCACCGAGATGGCGGGGACACTCGGCTGCGGAGCGGCCATCGGCGCGGAGTGTAGAGACGGGCTCGGCCTCAGCGAGGCGACCAACGAAAGCGGCGGATCGCGATGAGCGCGCCGAACACCCCCCAAGCGACCACTGCAAGCAGCCGCAGCCACGGGAACGGCTCGCCCGCGTAGACGTCCAGCGTGGCCCGGACGAGGTGGCGCACGGGAAAGAGCGCAGCGATGCGGTCCATGAGCGAGCCGGTCGGGACAACCTGGAACACCCCGGTGATGAAGAGAACCGGCAAGAGCGTGCCGAACACCGTCGCGTCGGCCGCGTCGGTGTTGGGGATGAAGGTGGTGAGCGCGAGCCCAAGGGCGCAGAACGCTCCGGAGCCGACGATGAGCACCGCGATGAGCCGCAGCAACGACGCCGGCAGCGAGACGTCGTAGAAGACCCTGCCAACGGTGAGCACGACCGCAGACACCGCGACCGAGACGGTCACCGAGCTGGCGATGATGCCGGCCAAGTAGGTCGACGCCGGGAGCGGAGTGGCCCGGAGCCGCTTGAGCTGTCCTGACTCGCGGCGGAACACGAGCCGAGCCGCAAGGTTGCCGTAGGTCGCGCTGATCGAGCCGAACGCCAGCATTCCGGCCACGAAGTACTCGACGAAGCGGCGCCCCTGGAACACCGAGACCTTGTAGCCGGAGTTGAGGGTGGCGAAGACGACGAGCATCAGCACTGGGAGCGCGAACGTGAAGAACACAGCTTGGGGCGTCCGCCAGAACGTCCGTTGCTCGTACTCGAGCTGGTGGAGCACGAGCCGAGCACCACGAGCAGCGTCGCGTGCGGTCATGCGATCAGCTCCAGGTACACGTCTTCGAGGCTGCGCGGGCCGACGGTCAGGTTGGTCAACGGGATCGTGGCGTCCAAGGCCCACGACGTGAGCTTCGACAGCGCTTGCACCGCGTCGGCGACATCCACCGAACACGATCCCCCGGAGCTCGTCACCCGGAGGGGGCAGCGCTCCAGATCGATCGCCGGCATGTCGAACGCGATGCGTGTGAGCTCGCTGCGACCGCCGATCGACCTGGGGTCGCCTTCGGCCACGATCTTGCCGCCGGCGAGGACGAGCAGCCGATCGGCGAGCGCTTCGGCCTCTTCGAGGTAGTGCGTGGTGAGCACGACGGTGGTGCCGAGGTCGCGAAGGCGACCGATCACCGCCCACGCCTCCCGCCGCGCGGCTGGGTCGAACCCGGTGGTCGGCTCATCCAGGAAGACGAGCTCGGGACGACCCACGAGCGCGAGTGCGAAGTCCAGCCGTCGTTGCTGCCCACCCGAGAGCGTGCGGACTCGTTGCGTCGCATGCTCGTGGAGGCCCACAAGCCTCAAGAGCTCGGCCGCGGGTCGCGGCTCGGGGTAGTACGCCCGGAAGAGCTCGATCGTCTCGCGGACGCTGAGGTACGGATCGGGTTCGCAGTGCTGCAGCACCACGCCGATGCGGGCTCGAAGCTGCGACCCGCCGTGCTCAGGGTCGTAGCCGAGCACCGTGACGCTCCCGGCGCTCCGAGATCTGAAGCCTTCGAGGATCTCCACGGTGGAGGTCTTGCCGGCCCCGTTGGGACCCAAGATCGCCAGGATCTCACCCGTGGAGACGGTGAAGCTCACGCCGTCAAGAGCAACCGCGGCGCCGTACGCCTTCGTCAGATCCTCCACCCACACCGCGGTTCGATCCCCCATTGAAATACACTATGTATCTGCGAACGGTACGTATGTCAATGAGATAGGTTGGCGCTGATGCCGAGAACATCCCGAGCCGACTCGAAGGCGCGGACGCGGGCGAGGCTGCTGAAGAGCGCAGCCAGGGTGTTCGAACGAAGGGGCTTCAACGCGGCCGCCGTCGAGGAGATCGCCGAACGGGCCGGCTTCACGCGCGGCGCCTTCTATGCCAACTTCACCGACAAGGCTGACGTGCTGCTCACCTTGCTCGAGGACAGCAGGCTCCGGGCGATGGACGAGATCGCCGGCGTGCTGACCCGAACGCCCGACGAGCAGAAGCTGGCAGCGTTGCAGGACTGGTACGACGACGTCGTGAGCGACCAGCAGCTGGCAAGGGCCACTGCCGAGCTGATCGCGCAGCCCAAGCACACCGCGGTCGTGCGGAGGCGGCTCGCCGAACGACAAGCGAACGCTCGATCCACGATCGCCGAGGTGCTCGCGGCGTATCGCGCAACTACGGGCATCGAGCTGCCGCTGTCCGACCTCGAGGTGGCGTCGTTGATCCTTGCGCTGGGCGACGGCATCGCCAACCAACGTCACCTGGAACCGGACGCCTTGAAGGACGATGCGTTCACGACAGCGGTGGCCTACCTGTGGTTCGGGCTGCTCGCAGGTCAGGGCTGAGGGCGCCGGCGGGAGAGCAGCCCACGATGTCTTAGGGTCACCGGCCGTGCGAGTGGCGATGACCCATGCGTTCGCGTGGCCGGAGGTTCGGCGGGGCGCTGAGCGGCTCGTGGCCGAGGTGTCGCAGTCGCTCAGCCGGCTGGGGCACGACGTGACCGTGTTCGCCAGCGCGTTCGAGCCGGGCACCTCGCAGCGAGATGGGGTGCGGGAGGTGCGCGTCCGTCGCACCGATGAGGCCGTCGCAGAGGCGGAGGCCGCCTTCGGGCGCCGCGTGCTCCCGCACCTGCTCGCCGGCCGGTTCGACATCGTCCACTCGCACGGGCGGCGTGACGGCGTGGCGTCGCTGCGGGCCGCACGACTGCACCCGCGGCGTCGCACCGTGCACACGGAGATCGGCAT
>JBEEGB010000294.1:0-4796 GCA_041166585.1 Acidimicrobiaceae bacterium | reverse complement strand
CGGTGCTGGCGCACACGGCGGATCGCGGCGGGGAACGACTTGGCGAGGATCAGCTCGCTGAACATCTCCGTCGAGTCCTCTTCGAGCCTCGCGATCGGCGCGTCCTCGTAGCGCCGGTAGAAGTGGCGCAGGAAGTCGCCACGGTCCTTGCGGTCCATGGCGAGCAACCGGGGTGCCTCGGCCAGCGTGCGCAGCACGAACCGCACGCGGTCGTCGGGGGAGAGTCTCCGCGTCGCGAGCCACGCGTATGAGGCGACGACGTTGGACGCGATGAGCGTGTTCTCCAAGTCGAACGCGGCGACGTGGCGCTCGGGCGCGAGCACCTGCCGACGCAGCCGGCTCTCGCGGCTCTCCTGCGCGGCGCGCCCCGCGGTGGTGCGTACGCGCGAGTGCTCGACCACGGAAGGCAGGTGCACCTCGCGGACGTAGTGCGTCCAGTCGATCACCCGGGGGTCGAAGCCGAACTCGCGCCGGTCCTCGGCGTCGAGCGTGTCCCACACTGCCAGCAACCGCTCGACGCCGTAGACGGCCTCGCACTCGGCGTACGCGCCGTAGAGCTCGACGTAGGAGAGCGCACGATCGACATCCTCGAGCCTGTCTTCCAGCCGCGCCGACAGCTCAGCTTGCTTCCCCCGGAGGGGGAGCGCCTGCAGCGCCTTCTCCGCACGCCCGAGCGTGGACTTCGCGCGGTTGAGCTGGTTCTGCACGCGGCCCCGGCCCGGGAAGGTCCAATCGGGCACGACGATGGGCTGGCCCTTGGTGTCGTAGATCGGGTTCTCGGTGAACCACGCCCGCACAAGGTCGACGAGGCGGCGGTAGCGCAGGGGGTTGGCGGATCCCGACGCCACCTGCAGCACCTCGACGCTGCCCGGGTCTGGTCCCTTGGCGGCGGTCGCGATCGTCGCGCCGACGACGAGGTCGACGGGGATCACGTCGATGATGCCCTCGGGCACGCCCGGGAACTCCTTCAGCAGCCCTCGGGCATAGGAGATGATCACCGGCTCGGCCATGCGGAACCCGCGGATCCAACCGGGCTTGGGTTCCAGCAGCGCTGACTCGATGATCGACGGGCGCACGATCGACACGGGCACGTCGCCCCTCGACTCGACGAGCGCGCGCTCACCGAGGGCCTTCGTGTACGCGTACGCGTCGGGCCAGCCGAGGGAGGCGGCGCGGGCGCGACCGGCCTCGATCATGCGCGCCTTGACCCACGCGGCGCGTCGCTGCTCGGTCTTCGCAGCAAGCAGCGGTGTGCCCGCGGCACCGAGCTCGGCGCGCGCCTCCTTGCGGAACTGCAGGAGCCGCTCGGGGGTCCGGCTCTCTGCCTCTTCGTCGGCCCGCGCTCGCCGCGCCGCGTCGACCTCGGCGCGCCAGTCGATGTCGAGGAAGAAGTGGCTGTCACTGAGCAGCTCCTCGGGTGCCGCGCCTCTGCGGTTGCCGGCGACGTAGCACGTCGACACCGACACGAGGTGAGGGGCGACACCGAGGTCCTGCAGGGTCCGCACGATGCGGGTGGGACCAAGCAGGTTGACCTCGACCGCCGCGTCGAGCGGTGAGTCGAAGGCGACGGCCGCAGCGGAGTGGATCACGATGTCGCACGACGCGAGCAGGGCCCGTCCCGCGTCGTCGAGGCCGAGGCCGTCGCGGGACACGTCACCGGCCATGAGCTGCACCCGGCGAGCGACCATCTCGTCGAACGCGTCGCGTCCTCCGAGCTCCTCGCGCAGACGATCGAACGCGTCGTTGTGGAAGATCTCCCGGCGGGCCCGCTGCTCGACGGTCGAGCGGCGACCCGCCCGGATGAGGAGCGCGACCTCGCACCCAGGGACGGCGCGGAGCAGCCGTTCGAGCAGGGCCGTGCCCAGGAACCCGGTGGTCCCGGTGACGGCGATTCGCTTTCCGGCGAGGGTCTGGCTGATCGCCACGAGAAGTGTCTACCATCTGGTAAGTGCCTGCGTCATCCACACGGGCTCGGGTGGTCGAGGCTTCGCTCGCCATGTTCGGCACCCGCGGCTTCGAGGCCACCTCGCTCGATGCCATCGCGGCCGAGCTCGGCGTGCGCAAGCAGACGATCCTGTACTACTTCCCGTCCAAGGACGAGCTGCTCGACGCGGTCATCGACGAGACGACGAGTGCCCTGTCGAGCGAGCTCGAACGAACCCTGGCGCGTGCCGGAGACGGCTGGGATCGCATCGACGCCGTGGTGCGCAAGGCCTTCCGGCTCGGGGCCCGCCGGCCGGCGCTGCTCGGGCTCCTGCGCGAGGTGACACGACTCGGTCCGCCGCACTCGGGCCGGATGCTCGCCGACCTCGACCCGCTGGTGAAGCGGGCCCAGGGCTTCCTCGAGGAGGAGATGGCAGCGGGGCGGCTCCGTCGCCATGACTCGGGCGCGGTGCTGTTCACCGCCTACTGGGCCGTGATCGGCATGGCCACCGAGGTGGAGGCGCAGCGCGCCCTTGGCGGCGAGCCGACGCTTCGCGAGCTCGTCCGCCGCCGCGACGGCCTCCTGTCCCTCCTCCGCGCCGCCCTCACCCCGCCCTACCCGATCAGCGCTTGGTTTCGAAGCGGGCGCGGCGGTTGCGGCGGTCGATGGCCAGGCGGATCAGCTCGTCGATGAGGTCGGCGTAGGGCAGGCCCGACGCCTCCCAGAGCTTGGGGTACATCGAGATCGGCGTGAACCCGGGGATGGTGTTGAGCTCGTTGATGAGGAAGCCCCGGCCGCCCTCCTCGTAGAAGAAGTCGGCGCGCGCCATGCCGTCGACGCGCAGCGCGGCGTAGGCGCGCAAGGCGAGCGCCTGCACCTCGGCGACCTCCACGTCGTCGAGCGGCGCAGGAACGCGCAGGCCCGCGGTGCCATCGAGGTACTTGTCCTCGAAGTCGTAGAAGTCGTGGCTCGGGACGATCTCCCCTGGCAGCGACGCACGGGGTTCGGCGTTGCCGAGCACGGCGACCTCGATCTCGCGTCCCACGATCGCCTCCTCGACGAGGACGTACTCGTCGTAGCGCAGCGCCTCGTCCAGCGCGGCGCGCAGCTCAACGCGGTCGTGCGCCTTCGTGACGCCCACGGACGAGCCCAGGTTGGACGGCTTCACGAACACCGGGAACCCGAGCTCGGACTCGACGCGATCGCCGAACGCGTCGTCGATCGCGGGCTCGCGCGCCGTGAGCCAGCGCCCCTGGGGCAGATCGTGCGCCGCCAGCACGTCCTTTGCGGCCGCCTTGTCCATGCACAAGGCCGACGCGAGCACGCCAGCACCGACGTAGGGGATGCCGGCCAGCTCGAGCAGCCCCTGCACGGTGCCGTCCTCGCCCATCGGGCCGTGGAGCAGGGGCAGGACGACGATCTCGGTGGCGGCGTCGACGGCGGCGGGGGAGATGGCAGGGAGCGGATCGAGCTCCGGCCCGTCGCTGTCATCGGGGGACGGGAGGGCGTGCGCCGTGGAGCTGAGCGCGGCGACGGTGGCGCCCGACTCGACCCAACGACCTTCCCGGGTGATGCCGATCGGAGCCACGTCGTAGCGGGCAGGGTCGACCGCCTGGAGGACGTGGAGCGCCGAGATGCACGACACCTCGTGCTCGGCTGACCGGCCCCCGAACAGCACGACGAGGCGGATGCGGTCTGGGCGCGCCATCACCACAGAGTAAGACGGAGGCCGTGCGATTCCGGTCATCAGCTGTCGCCGCCGCCGTCGGCGGCACGCTCCACGGCGATGACGTCGAGGTCGCAGGGGTCGCCATCGACTCGCGCCTGGTCTCGCGAGGCGAGCTGTTCGTGCCGATCGTGGCCGAGCGCGACGGTCACGACTTCATCGCACCCGCGCTGGCCGCAGGGGCGGCCGCCTACCTCACGAGCCGAGCGCCGGCGGGGGGAACGGCCATCGTCGTCGAGCACACCGCGGCCGCGCTGCTCGACCTCGGGCGGATGGCACGAGCTGCCCTGCCCGATCTCGTCGTCGGGGTCACGGGGTCCGTCGGCAAGACGACGGTGAAGGACCTCACGGCCTCGGTCCTCGCCGAGCGCCACCGGACCGCGGCGAGCGAGCGATCGTTCAACAACGAGCTCGGCGTCCCGATGACGCTGGCGAACGCGCCCGATGACACGGAGGCTGTCGTCGTCGAGATGGGAGCTCGTGGACGTGGTCACATCGCGCTGCTGTGCGACGTCGCCCGTCCGACGATCGGCGTGGTGACGGTCGTCGCGCTTGCCCACGCGGAGATGTTCGGATCGCTCAAGGAGGTCGCAGCCGCGAAGGGGGAGCTGGTCGAAGCCCTTCCGTCCGACGGCACCGCGGTGCTCAACGCCGACGACGACTGGGTCGCGGGCATGGCCCACCGCACGACGGCAAAGGTGCTGACCTTCGGCGTGGATCGCCCGTCGGTCGACGTCCTCGCGGAAGGCGTGGCGCTCGACGAGGAGCTGCGCCCGTCGTTCCACCTGCGCTCGCCGTGGGGCGAGGTCGACGTGAGGCTGTCGGTGCGCGGCGCGCACCAGGTGACCAACGCGTTGGCTGCCGGGGCCGCCGCGCTCGCGGCCGGTGCCGGCGTGGACGACGTCGCCGCCGGGTTGGGCGCAGCGACACCGTCGCCGTGGAGGATGGAGCTCGGCCGCGCGGCCGGCGGCGCGCTCGTGCTCAACGACTCCTACAACGCCAACCCGACCTCGATGGCAGCCGCGTTGACGTCATTGGCCGCGCTGCCGGCGCGGCGAAAGGTCGCGGTGCTCGGCGTGATGGCTGAGCTCGGCGCGGATGGCGACGACGCGCACCGGCAGGTGGCGCGACAGGCTGCGGAGCTCG
>JBEEGB010000293.1:0-4161 GCA_041166585.1 Acidimicrobiaceae bacterium | reverse complement strand
ATGGACGCCGACGCCTACCGCGCGCTCATCGAGGGCTGAGGGGCAAGACCAGCACCGTGGCCGACGTCTTCTGCAACCAGTGTGGCCATCGGAACCTCATCGGCGCGAACTTCTGCTCCTCGTGCGGTGCGCCGCTCGAGCACGACCCCGGGGAGCGCACCACCATCACGTTCAGCATCGATGTCCCACCCGAGGCGGGCGAGGACGAGGTCACCTTCGACCTCGATGACATCCCGCCCGGCGCCGGCCTGCTGGTGGTGACGCGTGGTCCCAACGCGGGTTCGCGGCTGAGCCTGACCAAGCCGGTCACGACGATCGGACGGCACCCCGACAGCGACATCTTCCTCGACGACATCACGGTGTCGCGGCGCCACGCCGAGCTGCATCGCGGCCCGAGCGGGTTCGTCGTCCGTGACGTCGGCTCCCTCAACGGCACGTACCTCAACCGCGAACGGGTCGAGGAGAACGCCCTCCACAACGGCGACGAGGTGCAGGTGGGCAAGTTCAAGCTGTTGTTCTTCGCTGGGCCGACGTGATGCCGGAGCGAGCCCACCTGTCGATCGGTGAGGTTCTGAGCCTCCTGCAAGACGAGTTCCCCGACATCACGATCTCGAAGATCCGCTTTCTCGAGAGCCAGGGGCTGCTCGATCCCGAGCGCACGCCCTCCGGGTACCGGAAGTTCTACGAGCCCGACATCGAGCGGCTGCGGTGGATCCTGCACCAGCAGAAGGAGAACTTCCTCCCGCTCCGAGTGATCAAGGACCGCCTCGTCGGCGACGACGAGGACCAGCCGCAACCCGTGCTGGTCGACCGGGCCGAGCCGGCACCTGCGGTTCGGCGCGTCGCAGAGCGCCCCGCCACCGAGGCCGCGCCCGAGCCGCCGGCCGCGCCGACGATGCCGGTGCGGGTCGGGACCAGCGGTCCGCGTCCGGCCGCGGCCAGGCCCACCGATGGCGGCCAGAGCCGCCGCGGCCTCGATGTCGGCGTGAGCGCGGTGAGCCTCACCCGCGACGAGCTGGTGGCCACGTCGGGCATCGGCGAGAAGCTGCTCGACGAGCTGGAGCGCTACGGCCTGCTCAGCGGCCGCCCGATGGGCCGCGAGACGATCTACGACGAGGAGGCGCTCGTCGTCGCCCGGTTCGCCGCCGGCTTCCACCGCTTCGGGGTCGAGGCCCGCCACCTGCGCATGTACAAGGTGAGCGCCGAGCGCGAGGCCGGCTTCTTCGAGCAGGTGATCATGCCCCTGATGAAGCAGCGCAACCCGACGGCCCGCCGCCAAGCGGTCGACAACCTCAGCGAGCTGACGGTGCTGGGCGAAGGCCTGCGAGCGGCCATGCTCCGCCAGGCCCTGAAGGGGTATCTGACGAGCTGAGCGCGCCGTCCGGCGCCGCCGTGGGCCGGTTCCTCGCGGGTAGGGTGCTTTTCGATGGTGGAGATGGAGCTCGTGGGCGTGCGGGTGGAGCTGCCCACCAACGCCCCGATCGTGCTCCTGCGCGAGACCAGCGGCGACCACAGGACCCTGCCCATCTTCATCGGTGGTCCCGAGGCCACGGCCATCGCCTTCGCCCTCGAGAACGTCGACGTGCCCCGCCCGATGACCCATGACCTGCTGAAGGACGTGATCGACGACCTCGGGGTGCGCCTCGACAAGGTGGTCGTGACCGAGCTGCGGGAGAGCACCTTCTACGCCGAGCTGCACCTCGTGGGGCCCAAGGGCACGTCGATCATCTCGAGCCGCCCGTCGGACGCCATCGCCATCGCCGTCCGCACCGGCGCGGCGATCTTCGCCGAGGAGGACGTCCTCGACGAAGCTGCGTACCCGCCCGAGGAAGAGCCCGAGGAAGAGCAGGAAGAGGTCGTGGAGCAGTTCCGCGAGTTCATCGACAGCGTCAACCCCGAGGACTTCGCGAGCTAGCACCGGGCCCGGGGCGCGACCGTGGCCCCCCGGGGATGGGATCCGAAGGGCCACCGTCGCGACAGAGGAAGCCCCGTCGTGCGTGTCTTGTCGGTCCGCGATCGGGCGCGATGAGGGTTGGCTGGCGTGTTTCTTTCGGCGTCACGCGACGAAGGCCCCGGGGATGGTGGCTCCGGGGCCTTCGTCTACGACGGGGGGTCAGGAGGTTCCCCGCAGCGCCGGTGCGCCGCTTCCGAGCTCCAGCCCCTTGGAAGCGGAACACCTGCTAGGTGTTTGGTTCGGCAACCTGGGCGAGGTGTCCTGCCCGCGTCCGCGTTGTCATGGTCCCGGCCGTTGACGGCGCGCGGATCTGGCCGTAACCTGACGATCTTGCACGGCTGTAGTTCCGTGCGTGTGATCCGCCCGGGAGGCACTGTGGAAGCAGGTTTCAGCGGTCCCCGCACCGCCGAGGTCGTCGGTGTGACCTACCGGCAGCTCGACTACTGGGCCCGGACGGACCTGGTGCGGCCCTCGCTGTCCGACGCGAAGGGCAGCGGCACCCGCCGCCAGTACTCCTACCTCGACCTCGTCCAGCTCAAGCTGATCAAGCGCCTCCTCGACGCGGGCATCAAGCTTGAGTCGGTACGGGCGGTGTTCGAGGAGCTGCGCGCCCACGTGGGCGAGGAGATCAGCAGCGCCAACCTCGTCATCGACGGCGCGACCGCCATGCTGGTGCTCGACGACGGCGCGCTCCTCGACTTGGTCCACAAGGGCCAGGGCGTGCTCAACGTCGTGTCGCTCGGCGCGGTGCAGAAGGAGGTCGACGCCTCGATCCGTGACCTGCGTCCGTCGGGCGCGGCACCGGAGGCGGCCGACGAAGCGATCCATGGGGTGCCGGTAGCGTCCGAGGGGTGACCCTCAAGCACTCACCGCTCGACGCCGCCCATCGCGGCCTCGGGGCCAAGCTGGTTCCCTTCGGTGGCTGGGACATGCCGCTGAGCTACGCCGACGGAACGCTCGCCGAGCACCGTGCCTGTCGCAGCGCGGCGGTGGCGTTCGACGTGAGCCACCTCGGCACCGTGCGCGTCGAGGGACCCGACGCGCGGGATCGGTTGCAGCACGCGTTCACCAACGACCTCGGCAAGATCGCTCCCGGCCGGGCGCAGTACACGCACCTCCTCGACGAGGCAGACGCGTCAGTGCTCGACGACATCATCGTGTGGTGGGTCGACGACGAGCGCTTCGACGTCATGCCCAACGCGTCGAACACGTCTCGGGTGCTCGCGGCTCTGGGAACCGGCGAGGATGTCACGAGCACGCGGGCGATCATCGCCGTGCAAGGACCCCAGGCTCGACAGCTCCTGGCTGCGGTCGCGCCGGACGCAGCGGCCGTCGGACGGTTCCGGGTGGAACGGTTCGACTGGGACGGCACCGAGTGCGTCGCGGCGGGCACCGGCTACACCGGCGAGGACGGCGTCGAGCTGGCGGTGCCGGCCGAGCGGGCCCTCGCACTGTGGGAGGCCGTGCTCGCGGCCGGTGTCGCGCCAGCGGGGCTCGGCGCGCGCGACACGCTGCGGCTCGAGGCTGCACTGCCGCTGCACGGGCACGAGCTCGGCCCGGGCATCACGCCGCTGCAGGCGGGGCTCGGCTGGGTCGTGAGCTGGACGAAGGGCGAGTTCCTGGGTCGCACCGCGTTGGCGGCGGAGAAGGAGCGGGGGCCGGCCCGCCGGCTGCGCGGCATCGCGACGCAAGGCCGGCGCCCGCCGCGAGCGGAGCAGGCGGTCCTCATCGACGGTCAGGTCGCCGGCGAGATCACGAGCGGCAACTTCTCACCGATGCTCGAGCACGGCATCGCCCTGGGCTTTCTGCCCCCCGACGTCGAGGACGGCACCGAGGTCGCGATCTCCGCCCACGGGGGCGCCAACCTCCCGGGCCAGGTCGTCCCCACCCCCTTCGTCCACCACTGACCAGCGTTTGTGCGGTGCTGAGTCGGAAAAAACCCAACTCAGCACCGCACAAACGATCAAGTCGTGGTCACTCGTAGGCGGAGGGTGGGGGGCAGGAGCACTGGAGGTTGCGGTCGCCGTAGCCGCCGTCGATGCGGCGCACCGGAACCCAGTACTTCGAGCGGCGCAGCTCGGGGACGGGGTAGGCCGCCTCCTCGCGCGAGTACGGGTGCTCCCACGGCTCGCGCAGCAGCATCGCCGCGGTGTGGGGAGCGTTGCGCAGCAGGGCCGGTTGCGCGTCGATCTCGTGCCGGATGGCGA
>JBEEGB010000292.1:0-3697 GCA_041166585.1 Acidimicrobiaceae bacterium | reverse complement strand
GCGGGGCTCGGGCTGAAGCCCAGCGCCGCATACGCCTCGTGGCATTCGGGTGAGAAGTACACGTGGCCCGTCACCGGTTCGAGTGCGCTGGCCAACAACCTCGCTTCGTCGCTCATGGGGTCTGTCTAGTGGCTCGGCGGCCCGTGGTGCGGCGGCGCCGCAGACGCAGTGGTAGCAACGGCTGTGGTCACGAGCGCCGTCGCACGTCCGTCGAAGACCGACGTGCTCCTGCTCGCGCTGGCGGTCACTGCGGTGTCGACATCGGCGCCGTTGATCCGCGAGGCCGCCGCTCCTGCTCTGGTGATCGCCTTCTGGCGCAACGCGATGGCGTGCGCGGTGCTCGTTCCGTACACGGCCATGCGCCACCGAGAAGAAGCCGCGGCGTTGGGCCGGCGCGAGCGTCGCCTGGCCGTCCTCGCAGGGTGTCTCCTCGCCGCCCACTTCGCCACGTGGATCCCGAGCCTGTCGTTCACGTCCGTGGCGTCGTCGGTCGCGCTGGTCGCCACCCAGCCGGTGTGGGCTGCGCTGCTCGCCAGGCTGCGGGGTGAGCACGTGCCACGAGGGGCATGGCTCGGCATCGCGATCGCGTTCGCCGGCGCCGTGGTGCTGTCCGGGGTGGACCTGTCGTTGTCGGCGCGCGCCCTCGGCGGTGATGCGCTCGCGCTGGTCGGGGGGATGCTGGCGGCCGCGTACGTCACGGTCGGCGCGGAGGTCCGTCGCACCGTGTCGACCTCCGTGTACACGACGGTGTGCTACTCGGTGACCGCGGTGGCGCTGCTCGCCGTCTGCGTCGTCGGACGCCAGAACCTCACGGGGCACCCGGCTCGCACCTGGGCGCTGCTCGTCGCCATCACCGTCGGCCCCCAGCTGCTGGGCCACTCGGTGGTCAACCGGGTGCTCCGCACCACCAGTGCCACCGTGGTCTCCGTGGCGATCCTCTTCGAGATCGTCGGCGCCACGTTCATCGCCTGGCTCTGGTTCGGCGAGACGCCTCCCCTGGCCGCGTACCCCGCGGCGGTGCTGATCGCCACCGGGGTCGTCCTCGTCGTCCGGTCGGGCCGCTCCCCAGCGGCGGCCGTCGACTAAGCGACACTCACCTTCAGGCTGCGGGGACCTCGACGTCCGTACGGAGCACCTCGAGCACCTCGACGGATCCGTAGCGCTTGTTGCCCGTCTGCAGCGCAGTGCGCTCAGCGGAGATCGCATCCATCGCGCTCACCTCGAGCGCAGCAATACGTCCCGAAGGCAGAACATCCACCACACACAGGTAGGTCTTCATGATTGGTCCCCTCTCCGCATCTACAGAGAGGTTCGGCAAAACCGCGACAAGACCTTGAGCCTTCGAGCGCATCATTCAGGAATAGTCCATACGGACCAGTCCGCGATCAGCGCCTGGTGGTGGCCTTCCTGGCTCCGGTGACGGCCTTCTCGGCCGCCTTCTTGGTGGCCGGACGGGTGCGGGCCTTCGCTCGCTTGCGGGCGCCGTCGACCGCCTCCGCACCTGCGTCGCGCACCCGGTCGATCAGGCCGCTCACCATGCTGGCGATGGCGTTGCCGGGAGGCTCGTCGGGCGCCTTCGGGTGGGGGTGGGTCGGCGCCGTCTTCTTCGCCTTCTCCAGCAGCTCACCGATCTCAGCGAGCGTCTTGCGACCGAGCTCGTCGCGCACCTCGGGGAAGAACTCGGTCTCTTCCTCCTCGACGTGGTGGCGGACGTTCTCGATGAGCACCGTCACCTTGGCGTCGAAGCGCTCGTCGGTCGGCTGCATGCTCTCGAGCTCGCTCAGCATCCACTTCACGACGTGGTGCTCCTCGAGGCTCTCGAGGACGTGGTCCTTGAGGTCGTCGGACAGTCCCTTCACCGCGGGGTAGAACACGAGCTCTTCGATGGCGGCGTGCACCGACAGCTCCTGGATCATCTTGTCGACCAGCTCGCGCTTGGACGAGGTCGCCCGGTCCCCGAGCTTCTCGAACTGCTTGAACAGGCCGTTGACGGTCTTGTGGTCGTTCTTGAGCAGAGTGATGGCGTCCATGGCGGACACCCTGCCCGCGTCCGCCATGGATGAAACCTCGTCTCGGCATCATCGGGCACCATTGCTCGCATGACCGAGCTGCGCCGTCTCCTCCTCACCACCGCCGAGCGAGCTGCCGACTACCGGGAGGCGTTGGGTGAGGCTCGCGTGTTCCCCGAGGCGTCGGTTGACGAGCTGCGGAAGGGGTTCGCTGGACCGACGCCGGCAGGGCCGTCGAGCGCCGACGCGGTGATCGATGCGCTCGTCGCCGCGGCGGCGCCGGGGCTCGTCGCCACGGCCGGGCCGCGGTACTTCGGGTTCGTGGTCGGCGGCTCGCTCGATGCCGCCACCGCGGCGGACGTGCTCACCACGGGATGGGACCAGGTGGCGTTCAACGCGGTGTCGTCGCCCGCGGCAGCGGTCGCAGAGGAGGCCGTCGGGGCATGGCTCAAAGATCTGCTCCGCCTCCCCGAACGCGCGTCGTACGGGCTCGTGTCCGGGGGACAGGCAGCGAACACCGTCGCGCTGGCGGCCGCGCGCCACCACGTGCTTCGCCAAGCGCGGTGGGACGTCGAGCGCGACGGGCTCATCGGCGGACCGCCCGTTCGCGTGGTCGCCAGCGTCGAGCGGCACGCGACGATCGATCGTTCGCTCCGGTTGCTCGGGTTCGGGTCGGCGATCGTCGAGCCGGTCCGGGCGAGCGCGCAGGGAGCGATCGACGTCAACGACCTCGAGGCGGTGCTGGATGCTGGACCGACCGCGCCGACCATCGTGTGCCTCCAGGCCGGCAACGTGAACTCCGGCGCGTTCGACGATCTCGCCGAAGGGGTCGACATCGCGCATCGCCACGGCGCATGGGTCCACGTCGACGGCGCGTTCGGGCTCTGGGCGGCGGCCAGCGACACGACCCGCCACCTCGTCGACGGGCTGGAGCGAGCCGACTCGTGGGCGTGCGACGGGCACAAGTGGCTCAACGTGCCCTACGACTCCGGCTACGCCTTCTGCGCGCATCCCGAGAGCCACGCCGCGGCGATGGCGCTCACCGCGGCCTACCTCGTCCCGGGCGCGGCGACGCTGCGCGACCCGATGGCGTTCGTCACGGAGTCGTCCCGCCGGGCGCGGGGCTTCGCGACGTGGGCCGCGCTCCGCGAGCTGGGCCGCACCGGCGTGGCCGACCTGGTCGAGCGCGGCTGCCGGCTGGCGCGCCGGTTCGCAGAGGGTCTGAGCGCGGTCGAGGGGATCGACGTGGTCAACGACGTCGTGCTCAACCAGGTGCTCGTTCGGTTCGGCGACGACGAGCGGACGGCCCGTGTGATCGCTGACGTCCAGCGCGGCGGCGTCTGCTGGATGGGCGGCACGACCTGGCACGGCATGCACCTCATGCGGATCTCGGTGTCGAACTGGTCGACGACCGAAGCCGACGTCGACCGCTCCCTCGAAGCCATCCTCACCGCCGCCACCCCCACCTGAGAGCAGACCCCCCGCCGATGTCTCGCGCCAAAGCCCGGCCGAGTCAGGAGCGGTCCTGCATCTCCCAGGCGTGGTCGAGGGCGTGCCACGTGATGCGCCGCGCCGCGTAGCGGTAGGCCCAGCCCTTCGGCAGGTCCGGTGCCGCCGAACGCGCGGCCCGCAGCTCGTCGAGGATCGCGGTGCGCTGGGCCCGCCAGCCCTTCGTGTCGTCGAACGCC
>JBEEGB010000291.1:0-3114 GCA_041166585.1 Acidimicrobiaceae bacterium | reverse complement strand
CTGCTGGCCACCGTCCGCAAGGTGTCGACGCGCGTACCTGACATCGCAGCCGCCTTCGGCATCGAGCCCACCAAGCCCCCGCGCACCCGACCCCCGCGCGGCAAGGCCAAGCCGGGCGCACCGAAGGGCGCGAGGCCCATCCCTGCCCCACCGGCGCGTGCGGACATCGAGCCGCAGCCGGTCGAGGCGGTCGAGGCACCGCCCGTCGAGACACCGCCCGTCGAGACACCGCCCGGCTCAGCCGAGTAGCGAGACCACCTCGGCCGGTCGCTCGGCCACGAGGTCGCCGGAGCGAGCCTGGGCCCGCGGGTTCCACCCAGCCAGGACGAACGGACAGCCGATCGCGGCGGCGCAGGCGCGGTCGTGCGCGGTGTCGCCGACGAAGAGCACCTCGGCGGGCGTCAGCCCCAGCACAGCGAGCAGCGGCTCGAGCCGCTTGGGGCCGTCGAACGCGTCTGCGAACAACGCCGCCTCCGGGCGCCAGCCCAGACGGGCGAGCTCAGCGCGTCCGGCGCGGGGGTGCTTGTTCGAGCACACCGCCCAACGGTCGAGCGTCGCCACGAGCGCCTCGACCCCCGGGAAGGGCTGCGCCGCCGCCTCGTCGTACTGGCTGAGGTAGTCGTCGACCTCGAGACCCAGCCGGCGGCACTCCTCGTCCAGCACGTGGCCGAAGGTCACCCGCTCACGGGCGACGCCGAGCGCCACGAACGGAGCTGCGAGCGCTTCGTCCGAATCGAGCAGTGTTCCGTCGAGGTCGAAGAGCGGGACGAGCCGGCCCGTCACGCGTCCCGGGGCGCCAGCACCGAGGACCGGCTGGCCCGCCCGCGGAACTCGCCGCTGCGGGCGTCTTCGTCCCACCTGGCGCCGCACGACAGGCACGCGCACGAGTCGAGGCCGAGCGATGCGAGGTAGAGGCGATCGACCTCGTTCGAGTTGCAGAACGGGCACATGAAGTGCTCGCTGCCCGACTCCTCGTTCACTCGTCCCCCTCTGGGCCCAAGGCCCTTCACGGTACTGGACGAACCTCTGACTCGCCTGGATGGCTGAAGGTTTCGTAGGGTGCGGCGCCATGGTCGACTACGAGGTCAAAGGTCACTACGCCATCCTGACGATCAACCGTCCTGAGGCGCGCAACGCCGTCAACGCCGCCGTTGCCAGCGGAATCGAGGAGGGGATCGACAAGCTCGAGGCCGACGACGACGTGTGGGTCGGGATCCTCACGGGGGTGCCGCCCGTGTTCTGTGCCGGTGCCGACCTCAAGGAGATCAACGCCGGGAACGCAGGTGGGCTCGCCACGAAGCGCGGCGGCTTCGGCGGCATCACCACCCGCGAGCGAGACAAGCCGATCATCGCCGCGGTCGATGGACCCGCGCTCGCGGGCGGCACCGAGATCGTGCTCTCCTGCGATCTCGTCGTCGCGTCGCGGAGCGCCACCTTCGGCATCCCCGAGGTCAAGCGCTCTCTCGTCGCCGCGGCCGGTGGACTCTTCCGCCTCGGTCGCAAGATCCCGCTGAACGTCGCGATGGAGTGCGCGCTCACGGGTGACCCGATCAGCGCTGAGCGCGCCTACCACTTCGGCCTGGTCAACGTGCTGTGCGAGGACGGCGAGGCCCTCGCCAAGGCCAGCGAGCTCGCCGATCGGGTCTGCGCCAACGCGCCGATCGCGGTGCGGGGGACGCGCAAGGTCGTCATCGAGGCGACGAACGCACCGGACGAGATCGGGTGGAAGCTGTCAGCCGAGGCGATGGCCAAGGCCATGAAGTCCGAGGACTTCTCCGAGGGCCTCACCGCCTTCATCGAGAAGCGTCCTCCGGCCTGGAAGGGCCGCTAGCCAACCGGCTACACGATGGTGTCGATGACGCCGTGCTCGTGGAGGAACTCGGCGAGTCCCTCCACGAGTCGGTGCTCGGCCACCTCGTGCAGGGGGACCCATGCGGCCTCGGCGGCGTCGTCGCCGGCCACCAGCTCCGCGTTGTCGGGACCGAGCAGCGTCGCGGTGAAGTCGAGGATCACGAAGTGGTAGCCGTGGTCGATCCGCTCGACCCAGCCGAGCAGGTCACCGCAGACCACCTCGAGCCCCGTCTCCTCCGCCAGCTCGCGAACCACGGCCTCGGCCAGCATCTCGCCGGTCTCGACACGTCCGCCGGGTAGCGACCACTCCCCCGCCGCGGGCCCGTGCCCACGGCGGATCAGCAGGAGTCGGTCATCGTCGACCACGACCGCCCCGACGCAGATCTCGGGCCGCACGGTCACGCGCCGCCTTGGAGCGGTCGGTGCACGATGATCGCTCGGGCCACGAGGCCGAACGTCTCGAAGAAGTTCTTGGTCTCACGGTTGCCCGGCAGCGCGAGCGAGTCGATCCCGATGCACCCGCCCGCTTCGGCCCACTCGACGACCGCGTCCATGAGCATCTCGCCGATGCCGATCCCTCTGGTTCCGGGATCCACGAAGATGTCGCTGAGCACCGCCATGGGCGCGCCGTCTCGCAACGTCTCGCGACGAGCGACGGCGTAGCCCATGACGGTGTCGTCGAGCGTGCCGGCCAGCACGAGGCGCTCCGGGTCGGCGAGGTCGGCGGCCAGCCCGGGCTCGATGGGCTCGGCTCGGGCTTCGCGGCGTGCCCAGAGCGCGCCTCCCTTGGTGGCCGTCAGCTCGGCGATCGCCTCTCGCGCCAGCTCCGCGAGGCGAGGCAGATCCTCGAGGGTGGCGGCACGGGCCGCCTCGACCACCGGCGTCAACCCTGCAGCTGGGCGATCTTGTTCAGGATCGTCTTTCGGCCACGGTGCGCAGCCTCGTAGCCCCGCACCGCATCGAGCTCGGCGTGCGAGAGCCCTTCGAGCCTCGGCACGACCTGGGAGGCCGAGAGGCTCTCGTAGTCCGGGATGGCCAGCGTCGCCGCCGCCGGTCCGGTCGCGGGGGCTGGTCGCGCTGGGGCGCGGGGCGTGGTGGCCGCGTTGCTGGCAGCCGCGGCGGGCGTCGCTGCTGGTGCAGGGCGGGGCTTCGGCGCGCGCCGGCCCGCGAGCTCGGCTGCTTGCTCTTGCACCTTGGCCACCGCCTTGGTCGCCTCCGTCTGGCCCTGCTGCACCGCGAACTGCCCGAACATCCGGGCCATGG
>JBEEGB010000290.1:0-5664 GCA_041166585.1 Acidimicrobiaceae bacterium | reverse complement strand
CATCTGCGGCTGTGCGAGACCTGCGGACACGTCGGGTGCTGCGACAGCTCGCCGGGCAAGCACGCGACGAAGCACTTCTACGCCACGACCCACCCGATCATCCGCTCGCTGGAGCCAGGCGAGAGCTGGTTCTGGTGCTACGTCGACGACATCGCCTTCGAGTTGTAGAGGACGGTCGTTACCCTCGGCACGGTGTTGCACCACCTGACCCTGTGGGTGCCGGACCTCGAGCGGGCGGAGCCGCCGTGGCGCTGGCTGCTCGGCGAGCTCGGCTACTCCCTCGACCGCTCGCTCGACCGGGTGCTGCTGTTCCGCCACGAGAGCGGGTTCGCCCTCGTGCTCGAGCAGTCGAAGGACATGGTGCCCGGGATGCTCCACAGCCGCCTGCGGCCCGGGCTCAACCACGTCGCCTTCAGACTGGAGTCGGCGTCGGCGCTCAACGCCATCGTCGGCCAAGCCGGCGAGCACGGTTGGTCCACGCTGGACGCAGACCGCCACCCGATCGCCGGCGGCGCTGACGTCGCCTACCTCGAAGATCGCGACGGCTTCGAGGTCGAGCTCGTGGCCCCACTCGCCTAGCAGCGCGGCCAGTAGCGAGCGGCGAGGGAAGTCGCCAGCGACGAGCCGCACCTCGAGCCGAGGGCGCCGCGCGCGCTACCGAAGGGAGCTGCGGACGCAACCGAGCGAGACTCGTACTACGACGGTTTGATGCTCAAGAACTCGCCGGTCTCGCCCCTCAGGACGCGGATGGCGAGCTGGCCGTTGACGAGCGACGCCCTCGACGCCTCCGCCGTAGCCTTCGGGGACATCGACCTCGCGCTCGTAGCCGCCGTACTCCCACTCATGGGTGACGTACTCGCGGGGCGGCGCGCTGCGCAGGTGCGCCCAGAACCGCAGCGTCCCTTCGCGGAGCTCGATCGTGACGTCCTGCGCGGTGACCGCCGGGAGGGGGGACAGCACCACCAGCGCGCCGGTCGTCTCGTACACGTTCACCGGGACGCTCTGGGACCGCATCGTCCGCTCCGTGGCCGCCCGCGCGTTCACCACATCCTGGTGACTGGGCTGCTCAGTCGTCATGCGGCCCACGGTAGTACCAGGCCGCCGCCGGCCGTCCTAGGTTGGGTTGCATGGCCAGTGCAGAAATCATCGAACGGACCATCGCGACCAACGGCATCGAGCTCCACATGCTCGAAGGCGGCCAGCGCGGGCAGGGCCCTCCTGTCGTGCTGTGCCACGGCTTCCCTGAGCTGGCCTACTCCTGGCGCCACCAGCTGCCCGCACTCGCGGCTGCCGGCTACCACGTCGTCGCACCGGATCAGCGCGGCTACGGGCGTTCGACGCGGCCCGACGCCATCGAGGACTACGACATCGAGCACCTGACCGGCGACCTGCTGGGCCTGCTCGATGAGCTCGGCGAAGAGCGCGCCGTGTTCGTCGGCCACGACTGGGGCTCGATGGTGGTCTGGAACCTCTCGCTGCTCGCGCCCGAGCGGGTGGCGGGCGTGGTCGGCATGAGCGTGCCCTTCCTCCCCCGTCCGGGCCTGCCGCCGATCGAGCTGATGCGCATGGTGTTCGGCGACTCGTTCTTCTACATCCTGTACTTCCAGGAGCCCGGCGTGGCCGACGCCGACCTCGGGCGCGACACCGCAACCACGATGCGCAGGATGCTCGCCGGCCTGACCGTGCCCGAGGGCGAGACGCTCGATCCGATCGGGCTCTCGGCCAACGACGGACGCGGGTTCGTCGACCGGCTTCCCGAACCGAAAGAGCTGCCTTCCTGGCTGAGCCAGGACGAGCTCGACCACTACGTCGCCGAGTTCATGCGCACGGGGTTCACCGGCGGCATCAACTGGTACCGCAACTTCGACCGCAATTGGACGCTCACCGAGCGGATCGCCGGCAAGAAGGTGGAGCTGCCATCGCTCTTCATCGGAGGCGCGCTCGATCCGGTGCTGTTGATGAGCCCGCCGGCGGGCATGGAGGAGTGGCTGACGGACCACCGGGGCTCGGTCATCGTGGAGCGTGCGGGCCATTGGGTGCAGCAGGAGAAGCCAGCGGAGGTCAACGCCGCGCTCCTGAGCTTCTTGGCGGGCCTCGATGCCGGCTGATCCCGGGCTGGCCTTTGGCGGACAGCCGTTCGCAGGCAACGTTGCGCTGGTCACCGGCGCGGCGCGTCCGCGGGGCATCGGGCGCGCCACCGCGCTTCGCCTCGCGGCGGGTGGCGCGGACGTCGCCTGCCTCGACATCGCCCGCGCCTATGACGAGGCTCCCGCTCACGGCACCGCCACTGCGGATGACCTCGACTCGGTCGTCGCAGAGATCGTGAGCCTCGGTCGCAAGGCGGTGGCACTGCGAGCCGACATCTCCGACGCGGAGCAGGTCGAGGCCGCGGTCGTCGCGGCGACCGAGGCGCTCGGCACGATCACGGTCGTGGCCAACGTGGCGGGCGGCAGCGGTCCCGGGTTCGGGCTCGGACCGCTCGTCATGGTCGAACCGGAGGAGTTCCGCCGTGTGCTCGACGTCAACGTCGTCGGCACGTGGCTCGTGTCCAAGGCGTGCGCATCGCGCATGATCGCCGCCGGCGTCCCGGGCCGGATCTGCAACGTCTCGAGCCAGGCGGGCAAGCGGGCCTTTCCGATGCTCGGCGCCTACTGCGCGGCCAAGGCCGCCGTCATCCTGCTCACCCAGACCATGGCGCTCGAGCTGGGCCCTTCGGGCATCTCGGTGAACGCGGTGTGCCCGGGTACGGTCGACACCGACCTCGTGAACCCCAACGGCATGTTCGAGCAGCTGATCGGTGGACCGGCCGGGCTCGAGGCGTTTCTCGACCGCGAGATCCCGCTCCACCGCCTGCAGAGCGCCGAGGAGATCGCCGCCGCGATCTGCTGGCTGCTCTCCGCGGACGCGGCCGCCGTCACCGGCGAAGCAGTGAACACGAGCGCCGGTCAGACCATGGTTTGACCGTGTAGCTGGTCGGCACTCGCTTCACTCGCAGTTCGCCGACGTCCCGGCGGCGGCCTGGCGGCCGCGACGCCGGGAGGCACGTATGCGGCGCGGCGAGGGAAGCGCACGCGACGAGGCGCACGTCGAGTGGAGGGCGCCGCGCGACGCGAGCACAGCGAGCCACGGCGCAACCGAGCGAGACTCGAATCAAAAGCCGAAGAGGTGCTGGCCGACCTTGCGCATCTGGATCTCCTCCGAGCCCTCGGTGATCCGGTAGCGGCGGTGGTGGCGGTAGATGTGCTCGAAGGGCATGTGCCGGCTGTAGCCGAGGCCCCCGCACGTCTGCATGGCCCGGTCGGCGGCATCGCACGCGAAGCGGTTGGCGCGGTAGTTGCACATGGCCACCAGGTGCGTCACCTCCATGTGGTGCTTGTGGTCGAGCGAGACCGCGGTGAAGCGGATGAGCTGGCGCAGCATGGCTGCCTCGGTGTGCAGCTCCACCAGCGGGAACTGGATGCCCTGGTTCCTGGACAGCGGCTTGCCCCAGGTGATCCGGCCGTTCGCGTAGATGACGGCCTCGTCGATGCAGAACTGACCGGCGCCGAGCGATGACGCTGCCTGACGAATGCGGTTCTCGTGCACGAAGTGCTGCGCGAGCTCGAGACCGTGCTCGAGCTGACCGAACACCGCCGACGCCGGCACCCGTACGTCGTGCAAGCTCACCTCGGCGTGGTCGGTCGGCATGTTGAACGTCCACCAGAAGAAGTCGACGTTGAAGCCGGGCGCGTCGGTGGGCACGAGGAAGGCGGTGATGCCGACCGGCGATCCCGGCTCGCCGGACGTGCGCGCGAAGACGATGTCGTGGGTGGCGTGGTGCAGCCCCGAGTTGAACCGCTTCTGCCCGTTGATCACCCACTCGTCACCATCCATGACGGCCGTCGTCTCGAGGTAGGTCGCGTCAGAGCCGTGGTTCGGCTCGGTCAACCCGAACGCAAGCCTTCGCGTGCCGTCGAGGAAGCCCGGCATCCACTCCGCACGCTGCTCGTCGGTGCCGAAGTCGCGCATCATGAGCACGGTCGGGAAGTTGCCGACGATGGAGCTCTCGTTCTGCAGGTCGTTGTGCAGCCCGAGGCCCTTGGTCGCGAGGTGCTCGCGGATGACGGCCATGTCGAGGTTGCTGGCGCCGTGACCGCCGTACTCCTCGGGCAGCGCCCATCGCAGCCAGCCCGCCGCGTCGGCTCGGCGTCTCATCTCGCGCAGCAGGTCCTCCCACTCGGCTCGCGGCACGCCGCCGGCCTCGAAGTCCGTGCGGGCGTACTCGCGCCGGTGGTCGAAGAAGCGGATGTTGTCGTCCTCGCGCTCGAGCGGCTTGATCTCGCGCTCGATGAAGTCGTCCAGGCGGTCGAGCGTCGCCCGTAGCTCGCTCGAGATCTCAAAGTCCACGACTGCGTCCTTTCCTCCGGCACCCTGCCGGCCAGCACCATAAGTTCTCGCCCATGCCCGGTGAGCTCGAGTACGTCGAACGTGACGGTGTCGGCGTGATCACGCTGCAACGACCCGAGGCCCGCAACGCCCTCACCCGCGTGACCTATGCCGAGCTGGAGCAGGCCGTGCGGTCCACCAGGGCTCGCTGCCTCGTGATCACGGGGGCCGATCCCGCGTTCTGCTCGGGGGACGACGTGAAGCAGATCATGGTCGGCGCCGGCGACGAGGTCGCGGCCGGCTTGCAGGCCGCACCCCGCCTCACGCCCGCCGCCGACGCCCTCCTCTACACGGACGTCCCCGTCATCGCCGCGGTGAACGGCGCCGCGGTGGGTTGGGGCATGGAGCTGGCGGTGATGGCCGACATCCGGGTCGCGTCGGAGAAGGCTCGGTTCGGCGAGCTGTTCGTAAAGCGAGGGCTGTGCTGCGACGCGCCAGGGCTCGGTCGCCTCGCGCAGCTCGTCGGTCGGGAGCACGCGGCCGAGCTGCTGTTCACCGGCCGCATCATCGATGCGACCGAGGCGCACAGGATCGGCCTGGTGTCCCGGGTGGTCGCCCACGACGAGCTGCTGCCGGTGGCGCTCGGGTTGGCCCAGGAGATCGCGGCCAACCCCCCGCTCGCCGTGCAGCGGCTGAAGCAGGGCCTGCGCCGAGCGCTCGACCCGGACTGGCGAGACCTGGGCCAGTGGGTTTCGAGCAGCCTCGCCGAGCTGTTTCGCACCGAGGACCATCGCGAGGGCGTCGCCGCGTTCATGGAGCGCCGCGAACCGCGCTTCAGCGGCAGCTGAGGAGCGGTCGCGGATGGATGTCGCCATCGAGGCGCTCGGCTGGACCGGCTCGGCTCTGGTGCTGTTCGCCTACGTGCGCGCGTCGCGCGGAGATTGGCCTGCATCGGGTTCCGAGTTCGCCGCGCTCAACGTGACCGGAGCGATGATGCTGTCGCTCAACGCGTGGCATCACGGCGCCTTCCCCTCCGTCGCGCTCAACGTCGTGTGGTCCGTCATCGGCGTCGCGACGCTCGTCCGTCTCGCCGGCTTCGGTCGCCAGACGAACGAAGGCCACTAAGGCTCGGCGATCGTCGGGACCTGCACCTCGTCCGCTTCGCGCTGGCCGGTTGGTCCGGAGGTGGCGAGCACTGACCCGGCGAGGATGAGCGCGAAGCCGATGATCGACGCGATCCCGAGCGCCTCGTGCAGGAAGACGACGCCGAGGAGCACCGCCACGGCTGGGTTCACGTAC
>JBEEGB010000289.1:0-3223 GCA_041166585.1 Acidimicrobiaceae bacterium | reverse complement strand
TCCCGGACGAGGCCAAGGAGAAGTTCGCCAGGCGACGTGTCCCGATGCGTCGCTACGGCGAACCCGAGGAGGTCGCGCACGCCACGCTCTCCTTCGCGCTCCCGGCCAGCTCCTACATCACCGGCGCAGTGCTGCCCGTCGACGGCGGGCTGACCGTCCAGAACACCTGAGGAGCCCTATGGAACCCGCGGACGCGCGACGGCTGTGGGGGGCGCTCGAGCCCTATCACGGGATGATCTACTTCGTCCCGGAGGGCGGCGAGGAGTACACGGCCGTCGGGCTGGAGCCCGGGCGCATGGGCTACTTCGCCAGCCGCTCGGCGCCGCTCGGACCGGTGCAGGCGGACGTGGTGATCGCCACCTTCTTCAACTTCCACCCCGATCTCGTGCGCTCGGTGATCCCTGCCGCGTGGACGCTCGCGTCACCCGAGTCGATCCTGGCCGCTCGCCTTCGTGCCGTCGATCGATCGCTGCGCCGGCTGTTGGGTGATGTCGTGGTCGAGGGAGAGGACGTGGCCGAGGCCGCGGGCCTGGCGCGCGCCGCGGCCGAAGGGTGCTTCGCGGCGGGCCGCCCGCTCTACGCGGCGCACGCCGCGCTGCCGTGGCCGGCCGACGCGCACCTCGCGCTCTGGCACGCGGTGTCGCTGCTGCGCGAGTTCCGCGGCGACGGGCACATCGCCGCGCTCGTCGCGAACGGCATCGACCCGCTCACCGCGCTCGTCCTCCACGGTGGGACAGGCGACGTGCCGGTGCACCTGTTGCGGGCCACGCGCCAGTGGCCGGACGACGAGTGGGAGGCCCGAGCGGATGAGCTTCGGGCCGACGGCGTGCTCGACGGCGACGGGATGCTCACCGAGCAGGGGAGAGCCCTACGTCAACGGGTCGAGGACACGACCGACGCGATCGCGCTCGCCCCGTGGGAGCACCTCGGGCCCGACGGCTGCGCTCGCCTCCGCGAGCTGGGCAAAGGGCTGTCCAAGATGGTGCTCGCGGCCGGGGCGATCCCCGGCCGCTGAGCCGCTTACGCCGAACTTCGGAGCGAGCGTTGCGCAAAGCGCAACGCTCGCATCCAACATTCGTCAGGCTGCGGGTTCGAGGGCGACGTCCTCGAGGGCGAGGTCGAAGACCTCGGCCACGTCGTCCACGAGGTGGAAGCTGATCGCGCCGCGGACCTCTTCGGGCACGTCGTCGAGATCGGCCTCGTTGCGCTTCGGCAGGATCACGTCCGTGAGCCCTGCCCGGTGGGCGGCGAGCACCTTCTGCTTCACGCCGCCGATCGGGAGGACCCGGCCTTGCAGCGTGACCTCGCCGGTCATCCCGACCGCCGGGCGCACGGGGCGGCCGGTGAGCAGGGAGACCAACGCGGTCGTCATGGTGATGCCGGCCGAGGGCCCGTCCTTGGGCACCGCCCCGGCGGGGAAGTGCACGTGGAACCGCCGCTCGAGCGAGGACGCCTCGATGCCGAGCCTGTCGGCCCGTGACCTCACGTAGGAGAGGGCGATCTGCGCCGACTCCTTCATGACGTCGCCGAGCTGGCCGGTGACGGTGAGACCGGCCTCGCCGGTCATGGAGCTGGCCTCGACGAACAGCACGTCGCCGCCTGCCCCTGTCACCGCGAGACCCGTTGCCACACCGGGGATCGCGACGCGTGCCGCGACCTCGTCGTGGAACCGGCGCCGACCGAGGAACGTGCGAACCGCACCTTCATCGATCGTCACGGGCGTGGGCTCGCCGGCCGCGACCTTCGTCGCCACCTTGCGCAGCAGCTTGCCGACCTCGCGCTCGAGGCTGCGAACGCCAGCCTCTCGCGTGTAGCCGCTCACGATCTCGGCCAGGGCGCCGTCGTCGACGACGACCTCGCCTTCGCGCAACCCGTTGCGGCCCACCTGTCGGGCGAGCAGGTGGTCGCGTGCGATCGCGACCTTCTCGACCTCGGTGTAGCCGTCCAGGCGAACGACCTCCATGCGATCGAGCAACGGGCCCGGGATGGTGTCGAGCACGTTGGCGGTCGCGATGAAGAGGACGTCCGAGAGGTCGAGCTCGACCTCCAGGTAGTGGTCACGGAAGCTGTGGTTCTGCGCGGGGTCGAGCACCTCGAGCAGCGCGGACGACGGATCGCCGCGCCAGTCGGCGCCGACCTTGTCGACCTCGTCGAGCAGGAAGACGGGGTTCATCGTCCCGGCCTCTTGCACGGCCCTGACGATGCGGCCCGCCTGCGCGCCGACGTAGGTGCGACGGTGACCGCGGATCTCGGCCTCGTCGCGCACGCCGCCGAGGGCGACACGGACGAACTTGCGGCCGAGCGCGCGCGCCACGGATGCGCCGAGCGACGTCTTGCCGACGCCCGGAGGCCCGACGAGCAGCACGAGCGCGCCAGGCTTCCGGCGCACGTCACGGTTCTCCTTGGATTCGGCATCCTCGATGCCCCGTTCCGCGCGGAGCTTGCGCACGGCGAGGAACTCGACGATCCGCTCCTTCACCTCGTCGAGACCGGTGTGGTCTTCGTCGAGGATGCGGCGAGCGTCTTGGATGTCGAGGTGGTCGTCGCTGTGCTCACCCCACGGGATCTCGAACACGGTGTCGAGCCACGAGCGGATCCACCCGTGCTCCATGTTCTGGGCAGGGGTGCGCTCGAGGCGATCGATCTCACGCTCGATCGCGGTCGTCGCGGCCTCGGTCAGCGAGCCGGCTTCGGTGAGGGCCGCAACCTTGGCGCGGTACTCCTCGATGACGTCCTCGCCTTCGCCGTCCTCGCCCAGCTCCTTGCGGATCGAGGCCATCTGCTGGCGCAGGAGGAACTCGCGCTGGTTCTTCTCGAGGCCCTCGGAGACGTCCTTGCGGATGCGCTCGCTGAGCTCGAGCTCGGCGAGGGCGTCCTTGGCCCAGCCCGTCACCTTGATGACGCGCTCTTCGACGTCGACCGTCTCGAGCAGCTCGACCTTGTGGTCGAAGCTCAGATCGGGCCACCAACCGGCCAGGTCGGCCAGGGCACCCGGGTCGTCGACCCCGTTGAGGACCTCGGTCAGGCGGCGCCCGCCGAGACGGTCGAACAGGGCGCGGACCGTGGCCCGAAGCTCGGTGGCGAGCTCGATGGCCCGCTCGGTCGGGGGTGCGTCCTCGATGTGCTCAGCCTCGAGCCACAGGGCGGCCGTCTGGCCGATCACACCGGCACCGATGTGGGCGCGGCCGGTGGCCCGCACGACGAGCGCTGGGGTGCCGCCGGG
>JBEEGB010000288.1:0-3192 GCA_041166585.1 Acidimicrobiaceae bacterium | reverse complement strand
CGAGCGCGGTGTGGATGTAGCGGTAGCCGGCGCCGGCGTGAGTGGTGTGGCTGCGGCCGTGGAGGCGCCAGCCGCCGCCGTCGGGGATGGCACCGATCTTCTTCACGTCGACATGGATGAGCTCACCCGGCCGTTCCCGCTGATAGCGCCGCGCCGGTTCGGTAGCAGCGCGGTCACCGCGGTCGAGGCGCCCGAGCCCCGCGGCGCGCAAGATGTGCCCGACGGTCGAGGATGCGAGACCGAGCTCATGGGCGATGTGATCGGCTCCCCAACGACGCGTGCGGCGCAGTCGGATCACCTGGCGGCGCACCGAGCTGGGTGTGCGACCCGGGCTGCTTTCAGGGCGGCTTGACCGATCCATCAGACCGTCATCGCCCTCGGCCAGGAACCGGTCGCGCCACTTGCGGACCGTCTTGGCGTCGACCTGGAACCGCTCCGCGGTCATCTCGATCGTCCAGCCGCGCTCGAGCACGCAGCCGACCATCCGTCGGCGACCGACCGGGGTCAGCACCGCGTTCGGGTGCTGGCTTCTAGCGTGGGCCACTGAGCCCTCCTTGTGAGCCGTGAGTTGTGGAAGACCCACAGCCTCGCTCGGAGGGCTCAACTCATTAGCGGACCACCCACCCCATCCCGCCAGGGACAACGTCCCCGGTCGTCACAACTAGCCGGGTACGAGCGAGAGCCTCAGCTGGCGACGGCGGGGCCAGCGGGCGCGAAGTGGTCGCGCTCCGGGTTGCGCGGTTCGCGAGGTGCGCCCGACATGCCCTCGGCCGCAAAGGAAGCACCGAGGGTGAGCGTGAGCGGGATCAGCAGCATGAGCACGACGATCGGGATGAGCGGCATGACAATCCATCGGGCCCTCGATCCGGATCCCTGAGCGCGATCTTCGGCGGCACTCGAGGCGTGGTCTGCAGCACGCGCCGCGGGCCCAGGTAGTACGGGGGTACTAGCCCACACGGGCTAGGTGACGGCGCGGAGAAAATGGTCACCGCCTCGAGCAGTTCACAGGGCGGTCGCCGCGGCATGACTACGCTCGCCGCGGATGACCAGCGCCCCCGGCATCGCACCCGGGCTCGACCTTCCTCACGGCGCCAACGGCGTCTTTCCCAGCCAGCTGCTCCACCAAGCAGTTGCCGCTGGGTACGTCCACGGCGGTGACTTCACGATCCCTGAGCCGAGCGTGCAGCCGGCCAGCGTCGACCTGCGTCTCGGCGAGGTCGCGTATCGCATCCGGTGCAGCTTCCTGCCCGGTGCCGACAGCGTGGAGCGCAAGGTCAAGGACTACGTCATCGATGAGCTCGACCTCCGACGCGACGGCGCGGTGCTCGAGACGAACCGGCCCTACCTCATCCCGCTGATCGAAGGCGTCGCGCTCCCGCCGGACATCCGCGGGCGCACCAACCCGAAGAGCTCCACCGGCCGCCTCGACGTGTTCACGCGCGTCATCACCGACGGGAGCGACCGCTTCGACGAGATCGCGCCCGGGTACACGGGCGGGCTCTACCTCGAGGTCGTCCCGCTCTCGTTCACGGTGCGGGTTCGTCAGGGCCTCGCGCTCAACCAGCTCAGGCTCCTCGCCGGCCGCGCGTCGTTGGACGACGACGAGCTCCACGAGCTGCACGCTCGCGAGCCGATCCTGCTCCGCGGGGGCGAGCCCGTGGCTGACCGCGACCTGGCGACGGCGGACGGCCTCTTCCTCAGCCTCGACCTCCGTGGCGACCAGCACGGTCGCGTCGGCTACCGGGCGAAGGAGTACGCACCGCTGCTCGACGTCGGCGAGATCGACGCCTACCACCCCGACGACTACTGGGAGCACGTGCGCCGGGAGGACGGCGACCGGATCGTCCTCGCGCCTGGACGCTTCTACCTGCTCCTCTCGGACGAGAGCGTCACCGTGCCTCCCGGCCTGGCTGCCGAGATGACGGCCTACGACCCGACGAGCGGCGAGCTGCGCACCCACTACGCGGGCTTCTTCGATCCCGGGTTCGGGTACGACGCGACGGGCGGTCTGCACGGTTCACGGGCCGCGCTCGAGGTGCGGGCCCACGACGTCCCGTTCATGATCGAGCACCGTCAACGCGTGTGCAAGCTCACCTTCGAGCACATGCTGGCGCCGCCCGACAAGCTGTACGGCGCGTCCATCGGCTCGAACTACCAAGGCCAAGAGGGGACGCTCGGCAAGCACTTCAAGAGGGTCTCGTAGACGATGGACGCGCACCCGCTGGACGTGCTCACCGCAGATGAGATCGCGGCGGCTGTCGCGCTGTTGCGGACGGACGGTCTCGCGGGCGACGAGGTGTACGTCGCGCAGGTCGTGCTCGACGAGCCGACCAAGCCTGAGCTCGAAGCGTTCGCCGCTGGCCGTGGGTGCGAGCGACGGGCTCGCGTCACACTCGTGCCCGGACCAGGGGCCAGCGTCGTCGAGGCATCGGTCTCGCTCGACACCAAGGCGGTGCTCTCCGTGGAGACCGTCGCCGGCCAGCGGCCTGCGATCCTGTTCGAAGAGGCCCTCTACGCCATCGTCGCGGTGATGGAGCACGAGGGCTGGCAGGCCGCTCTGGCGAAGCGGGGCATCACCGACCTGTCGAAGGTGCAGCTCGATCCGTGGCCAGCGGGCACGTTCGGCTCGCCCCACGAAGACGATCGTCGCATCACCCGCGTGCTCGCCTACTTGCGCGACGAGCCGAACGCCAACGGCTACGCGAGACCGATCGAGGGCGTGATCGCCTATGTGGACCTCGGGCGGCGCGAGGTGCTCGAAGTGGTCGACATGGGCGTCGTCCCCATCCCGGAGGAGGCGGCCAGCTACCTGCCCGCGGACAACGAGCCGTTGCGCGCCGACCTGCGGGCGATCGAGATCACCCAGCCGGACGGCCCGAGCTTCACGATCGACGGAAACCTCTTGCGCTGGCAGCGGTGGTCGCTGCGGGTGTCCATGGACCCGTACGAGGGGCTCGTCCTGCACACCGTCGGCTACGAAGACGGCGGCAGGGTGCGATCGATCCTGCACCGGGCGTCGATCAGCGAGATGGTCGTCCCCTACGGTCACCCAGGGCCGATGCACGGTTGGAAGAACGCGTTCGACGCGGGGGAGTGGGGCCTCGGCCGCATGGTCGACTCGCTCGAGCTCGGGTGCGATTGTCTGGGCGAGATCCGCTACCTCGACGCGGTGTTCTCCGACGAGCACGGCAA
>JBEEGB010000287.1:0-3092 GCA_041166585.1 Acidimicrobiaceae bacterium | reverse complement strand
CCCCAACCCCGACGCGGCCGAGGTCCTCGACGCCGACGGGCTGATCGTCGCCCCCGGGTTCGTCGACCTGCACACCCACTACGACGCCCAGCTCTTCTGGGACCCCTACTGCACCATCTCCGGCTGGCACGGCGTCACCTCGGTCGTGATCGGCAACTGCGGGTTCGGGTTCGCGCCGTGCCGTCCCGAGGACCGGGAGCGCTCGATGCTGTCGATGACCCGCAACGAGCAGATCAGCCTCGACGCCATGCGCGAGGGCATGCCATGGGACTGGGTCAGCTTCGGTGAGTTCCTCGACAGCATCGACCGGACACCCAAGGGCGTGAACGCGATCAGCTTCGCCCCGCTGTCGCCGATCATGGTGTGGGCGATGGGCGGCTACGAGGTGGCCAAGTCGCGCCGTCCGAACGACGACGAGATCCGCACCATCAAGGCCCTCATCCATGAGTGCATGGACGCCGGCGCCGCTGGTTGGTCGGTGCAGCGCCTCGGTGAGAACTCCGTGCAGCCGGACTACGACGGCACCCCGATGGTCACCGACATCATGACTGACGAGGAGGGCTACGCCTTCGCCGAAGTGCTGCGCGAGCGCGGCGAAGGCACCATCGAGGTCACCTACGCCCCGCTCGGCAAAGAGGACATCACCGAGGCGTTCAGCATGGACAAGGTGTTGGCCTGGTCCGAGGAGCTGGCGCGCATCTCCGGACGGCCGGTGTTGCACAACATCGTCCAGTCGTCCCAACAAGTACCCCAGATGCATCAGGGGATGATCCAGTGGCTCCGGTCCTGCCACGAGCGAGGTCTCCAGGTCTTCGGCCAGGGCGAGACGAACCGCAACTTCCAGCAGTTCAACTTCACCACCTGGAACGGCTTCGACATCGCACCGGCCTGGAAGGCCGCGCTCATGGGCACGCCGGAGCAGCGGCTCGCCAACCTGCGCGACCCGGAGATGCGGGCGAAGATGGTGGCCGACCGGCCCTTCATCATGGCGACCGAGGTCCTCGGGTCGAAGCTCGATCTCTACCGCGTGCTCAGTGTGAACGGGATGCCTGAGCTCGAGGACATGGTGGGTCGCACGCTCGGCGACATCGCCGCCGAGTCCGGCACCGACGTCATCGACGCCATGATCGACATCGCCATCGCGAGCGACCTGCTGGCCGAGTTCCAGTCGCCCCCGGTGCGTGACCAGAGCCCGGAGCACATCGCCGAGATGATCCGGTCCGGGCTCATCGTGCCAGGCATCTCCGACGGCGGCGCGCACATGAAGTTCTTCGTCGGGGGCACCTTCACCACCGACTACCTCACGTGGATGGCACGCGACTCCGAGGCGCTCACGCTGGAGGAGGTGCACCACTCGCTCTCCGCGTTGCCGGCCCGTGTCGCCGGCTTCAAGAACCGGGGCACGATCGCCGAGGGTGCGCCCGCCGACGTCATCGTCTACGACCTCGAGAACCTCAAGACGGTCCCCGAAGGCCTCTTCGACACCGCCTTCGACCTGCCCGGCGGGGACTGGCGGCGCATAAAGCGGGCCGAGGGGTACCGGTGGACGATCGTCAACGGTGCGATCACCTTCGAGGACGGCAAGGAGACGGGCGCCACCCCCGGCCGGCTCCTGCGCAACGGGCGCGGTTGAAGTGCGAGCGAGCGACGCGACCCACCAGCGTGCGCCCGGGCCGTCGCGGCTGGGCGCCGCCGCCCTCTACGCCCGGGCCCGTGACCCCTTCGCTTTCCTGGAGCAGTGCGTCGCCCGTTACGGGGACGTGTACTCACTTCCACTCGGGCCCGGCGGGACCACCGTCGTCAACCATCCCGACTTCGTCGGCGACTGGCTGAGCGACTACTCCCGCTATCACAAGGGCGTCATGTCACGGGCGCTCGTGCCGGCGCTCGGGGAGAGCATCCCGGTCGCCGACGGACCGCACTGGCAGCGGAGCCGCAAGGCTCTGAACCCCGCGTTCGGGCGGCGCAACCTCGACGGGCTTGCCGCCATCATCCGCGACTCGCTCCTCGACAGCGTCAAACGATGGGACGCCGTTGCCGCCGAGGGGAACGAGGTCGACATCTACCGCGAGCTGTCGATCATGGCCATGGCCGCACTGCAACGGTCGATGTTCTCGTCGTCCGTGTCCGACGAGGACGTCCCCGAGATCGTCGACCTGTTCCGAGTCCAGACCACGTACATGGGCGGTCTCATGATGACCTTCTGGGCGCCCGACTGGGTGCCCACGCCCGGCGGGCGAGCCGGTGAGCAGGCCGTCGCCGCCATCCGCCGCCGCATCAGCGACGCCATCGCTCACCGGCGCACCCAGCCCACCGACGCGCCGGACATCCTCAACATGTTGCTCGAGGCCCGCTACGACGACGACACGCCGATCACCGACGACGACCTCAACGATCAGCTCATGGGCCTGTGGTTCGGCGGGTTCGACACGACGGCGTCGGCGCTCGTCTGGACGCTCGCCCTGCTCGCTCAGCATCCCGACATCGTCGAGCGCCTCCAGGCTGAGGCCGACGCGTACACCGGCGACTTCGCCTCGTTCCCTGCGGCCAATGAGATGACCTTTGCCAAGGCGGTGTTCGACGAGGGGCAGCGGTTCCAAGGGGCGCTGTTGCTCACGCGCCAAGCCTTGGACGACGACGAGATCGGCGGTTACTTCGTGCCGCGGGGCAGCCAGGTCGGGGTGAGCGCGTACACGATGAACCGGCACCCGGGCGTGTGGGACCACCCGGAGCGCTTCGACCCCGATCGTTGGCTGGACGACCGCCCCCAGCAGCAGCACCGGGTCCCGTGGGTGCAGTTCGGCGCCGGGCCCAGGCACTGCATCGGGCTGGGCCTCGCCTACCTCGAGGCACAGTTCGTGCTCACGATGTTGGCCCAGCGGTTCTACATCCAGCCGCGTCCCGGCTACGTCCCCAGCCACGACTTCCACCTCAGCGTCGGGGTCAAGGGCGGGCTGCCGGCGACGATCATCCGCCGGGCGAAGGCTGCGGCATGAAGCGGCTCGTCATCGACGGCGACCTCTGCCAGGGCACTCGGGAATGCGAGGCCCTGGCGCCGTCCGCCGTCACGTTCGACGTCATGGGGATCGCCC
>JBEEGB010000286.1:0-4495 GCA_041166585.1 Acidimicrobiaceae bacterium | reverse complement strand
CGGATAGCGCACGAACGTCAGGTCGTGCACGGTGAAGAGCTCGGCCGCGCCGCCTGCGGGCGGCACGACGAAGTTCGGTCCGTGGACGATGTCGACCGCTCCCGTCCACCGGGTGATCGATGGCCAGTCGGCGCGACGCCACAACCGGCGCAGGGGTTGGGCTGCCATCAGGCCGCCTGCGAGCCGCACCCCCGGCGGCAACAAGTCGCGCGCCGCGCCGTGTCCCCGCAACGTGACCGCGTAGGCCACGAGCTCGACATCCGCATCGGTCGCCAGCCGCTCGAGCAGCTCGCCCGTCACCACGCCCACGCCCGTCCGAGCCCCGAGGAGCGCCGTCACGTCATAGGCGACCTTCACGTTCTGAACCTAACCGTCCGTTCTGGCGGTGCTGCCTTCGGAAATTCCGAAGTCAGCACCGCACAAACGGTTGGAAAACTGCGACGCCCCCGGGCGAGGGGGGTTCGGCCGGGGGCGTCGCGAGCTGCGTGAACGTCGTGGCTCAGGCCGCGCCTCTGCTCACCAGCGTGCGGGCCTGGGTGCGGGCGTCCTTGGCCGCGGTGCGAGCCTGCTGGGCGAGGTCACGGGCCTGATCGGGAAGGCGCTCCTCGAGCTGGTCGAGCAGACCCTCGAAGCGGGTCTCGACGCCCTCGAGGCGCTCCTCGACGAGCTTCACACGGTCCTCGACCACCTTGGTCAGGTGCTGGAGCGAGCCCTTGGCCTCGTCGGCCTGGGACTTGAGGCGCTTGTTCAGCTCCTGGCGCTGCACCTGGGCCTTCTGGACGGCGATGACGCCGAGGCCGACGGTGACGTAGAGGGCGTCCTTGGCGGACTTGGCGAGCGTGTCCAGCTTGAGCTCAGGCATGGATCTTGTCCTTCACAGGCGTTCGATGTTGCTTGCCACCATACAGGGCATTGCTAACTCTTGCAAGCACTCCGGGTGCGAAGAGCCGAGCACGACCGGGGACTAGGTTGCAGCGATCGTGGTCTTCCCCCCGGACATCGCCGCGTCCGCGGACGAGACCGATCTCGACGCGCAAGAGGAGCTCGCGGCCCCTCCTGCGGTGGCCGTGGTGGTCGCCCACGATCCCGGCCCGTGGTTCGAGGAGTGCCTCGAATCGATCGCGGCCCAGGACTACCCGTCGCTGTCGGTCCTCGTGATCGACGCCGGCAGCGAGGTCGACCCGACCCCGCGGGTGGGCGCCGTGCTGCCGTCCGCCTACGTGCTCAGGATCGAGGCCAACCCCGGGTACGGGCCAGCGGCCAACGAGGTGCTGACGGTGGTCGAGGGCGCCTCGTTCCTCGTCCTCTGCCACGACGACGTCGCCCTCGCGCCCGACGCCGTGCGGACGATGGTGGAGGAGGCGTTCCGCTCGAACGCCGGTGTGGTCGCCCCGAAGCTCGTGCAATGGGACGATCCGAGCCGTCTCCTCCAGGTGGGGATGGCAACGGACAAGACCGGCGTGCCGGTCCCGATGCTGGAGTCGGGTGAGCTCGACCAGGAGCAGCACGACGCGGTGCGCGACGTCTTCTGCGCGCCGGGCGGGTGCACGCTCGTGCGCGCCGACTTGTTCGCGGCGCTCGGAGGGTTCGATCCCGGCATCGACTTCCTCGGCGAGGACGTCGACCTGTCTTGGCGCGCTCAGGTTGCGGGCGCGCGCGTGGTCGTCGCGCCCGCCGCGGTGGTGCGCCACGTCGAAGCGCTCGACTCACGCCGACCTGTCGAGGACCGTCGTCGGTTGCAGGCCCGCCATCGGCTGCGCTCGGTGCTCGTCTGCTACGGCCCGGTGCACCTGGTGCGCGTGCTGCCCCAGGCGATGGTGATCACCGTTGTCGAGGGCCTCTACGCCTTGATCGCGGGCCGGATCGGTCACGCCCGCGAGGTCGCCGGCGCGTGGACGTGGAACCTGAAGCGGATCAGCGAGGTGCGCGCCGCTCGCGCCCGGCTGCGACGCGTTCGCCAGCTGCCCGACAGCGAGGTGCGCAAGCTCCAGGTGAGCGGCAGCGCCCGGTTCTCCGCGTTCCTACGCGGCCAGATCGGCGGCGGCGACGACCGGTTGAAGTCCATGTCGAGCGCCGGCCGCGACCTGGCGGGATCGCTGCGCTCCGGGCCGCAGCGCACGCAGTTCGCGACATGGGCGGCGGTGGTGCTGGTCCTGGCCTTCGGGTCGCGATCGCTGATCACCGGGCACCTGCCCGCGTTCGGCGACCTCCCCGCCTTTCCCTCACGCCCGTGGACGTTGTTGAGCCAGTGGTCCAGCGGCTGGCGCAGCGCGGGACTCGGCTCCGAGTCACCGGCACCGACCGCGTTCGCACTCCTCGGCGGGGCGGGCGTGCTGCTGCTCACCTCCATGGACCTGCTCAGACGCCTGCTGTTGATCGTGCCCCTCGCCGCGGGCGCGTTCGGCGCGTGGAGGCTCGTCCGAGACTCAGGCTCGGCGCGGTCGCGGCTCGTGGGCCTCGTCGCCTACCTCGCGATCCCGCTGCCCTACAACGCGATCGCCACCGGTCGCTGGGGCGGACTGCTCGTGTGGTCGGCGGCCCCGTGGCTCGTCCGTGCCATCGCCACCGCAGGCGGCGACACGCCGTTCGGAGAGCGGCGCGTCACCCGGCGGCGCGCGGTGCTGTCGCTCGGTCTCGTGCTCGCGCTGCTCGGCGCGTTCGTGCCGTTCGTTTTGGCCGTCGCGCTCGTGATCGCGTTCGGGCTCGCGCTCGGAGGCATCGTGTCGGGACGCCCCGCGGGCGGGGCGCGGATGTTGGGCACCACGCTCGCCGCCTCCGTCGTTGCGGCCGTCCTGCACGTGCCGTGGACGTTCGACTTCGTGCTCCCCGGTGCGGAGTGGTCGACGTTCGGCGGTGTGCAGTCCCTGAGCCACGTCGACATCGGGCAGCTCCTCCGCTTCCAGACCGGGCCCATCGGCACGGGACCGGTCGGCTACGCCGTGCTGCTCACCGCCATCCTCCCGCTCCTCATCGGGCGCGACTGGCGTGTCGCGTGGGCGGTGCGGGGTTGGACGCTCGCGCTCACGTGCTGGGGCGTCGCGTGGATGGGGGAGCAGTCGTGGTTCCACCTCGGGCTCGGGCCGAGGGAGGCACTGCTCGCGCCGGGTGCCGCCGGGCTGGCGTTGTGCGTCGCTCTGGGCATGGCCGCGTTCGAGCTCGACCTGCGCGGCTACCGGTTCGGCTGGCGCCAGGTCGCATCCGTCGTGGCCGCGGTGAGCCTTGGCATCGCCATCCTCCCGGTGTTCGCCGGATCGTTCGACGGCCGCTGGGGCGCGCCGGACAGGGGACTGGAATCGGCGCTCGGCTTCCTCCCCGGCGACCAGGCCGCCGTCGGTCCGTTCAGGGTCCTCTGGCTCGGTGATCCTGAGGTCCTCCCGCTCGCCGGCTGGCACCTTCGCGACGGCGTCGCGTACGCCACCACCGATCACGGCCTGCCGACCGTCGAGAACCAATGGGCAGGAACGTCCGGAGGCGCGACGCATCTCATGGGCGAGGCGCTCGGGCTGGCCGCGCGGCGGGAGACCAGCCGGCTCGGACGGCTGCTCGCGCCGATGGGCGTGCGCTACGTGATCGTGGTGGAGGCCGCGGCGCCCGGCGAGAAGATCCGCGTGAGCCCAGCCGACGTCACGCGGACGCTCGGCGAGCAGCTCGACCTCGAGCAGGTCCCCGTCGACTCGACGCTGCACCTGTACCAGAACGCGGCCTGGGCCCCGTCGCGCGCCAAGCTCCCGAGCGATGCCGCGAAGGCCGCGGCGACACCTCAACCCGACTACTTCGACACCGCGATCGCCACCGACCTTCGCGGCGCCGAGCCGGCACTGCCCGCGGACAACGGCTACGCGGCGTACACGGGCCCGGTGGCCAACGGCGACGACATCTACCAAGCCTCGGCCGCGTCGTCGCGCTGGTCGCTGTCGGTCGGCGACAGGACCGTTCCCCGAAGCACGGCGTTCGGATGGGCGAACGTGTTCGCCGTGAACGGCACGGGGACGGCCACGCTGCGTTTCAACACGCCGATCCAGCGCCGGCTGCTCCTCGTCGCGCAGCTCGCGCTGTGGGTCGCGGCGATCATCGTGCTCCTCCGATGGCGCAATCGTGAACGAGCGGCCGAGTGAAGCGCGCTCGAGTTCCCATCTTCCTCATCGTGCCGCTCGTCGTGCTGAGCCTCGCGGTGCTCGGGTCGCGCGATCGAGACCGGGCGCGGCACACGACGACGACGGCCGTGGGCGGCGCGACTGCGGCCACGCTCATGCCGGTGGCACCACCGGCCGGTGCGCTGTCCTCGACGTTCTTCTGCCCCGGCGGCACGGGCCAACCCGACGGTGCCGCCGACGCGTTCGTGTTGATCGCTAACCCCGGAGACCGCGCGCTGCACGCAACGGTGACCGTGTACCCGGGCGCCATCGACGGCGACCAGGCCGCGGCGAAGGCGATCGCCGGGCTGGCACCGAAGGCCACCACCGTCGAGGTCCCCGCGCGCGGCCGGATCACCGTG
>JBEEGB010000285.1:0-7581 GCA_041166585.1 Acidimicrobiaceae bacterium | reverse complement strand
CGATCATCGCGGTCACGGACTACATGAAGATCGTGCCCGATCAGATCAGCCGGTGGATCCCCGACAACCGCTCCTACGTGTCATTGGGCACCGACGGCTACGGCCGCAGCGACACGCGTGAGGCGCTGCGGCGGTTCTTCGAGACCGACACCGCCAACGTCGTCGTCGCCACACTCGCCGCCCTGCTCGACCACGACGGCGCCTCACCCGAAGAGGTCGACAAGGCCATCACCCACTACGGCCTCGATCCCGAGACCCCCAACCCGTACACGTCCTGAAATCGCGCCTCCCCAAGCCCGTTCTGGCGGTCGTGAGTCGGAGATTTTCCGACTCAGGACCGCACAAACAGTTGGTGGGGTCAGGCGCAGCGGGTGCGGAGGATGGGGATGCCGTCGCCTTCGCACTCGGCGAGGGCTTGGTCGCGGCCGAGGGCGGTCATGATGATCGCTTCCGACATCCCCCGCACCGGTGGGTCGGTCTCGGGGCCCCAGGTCCAGCCGGCGTCGAACGCCTCGAAGCGCAGGCCCTTCATCCGCTGCTTCGAGCGGAACACCGACCCCAGCTTCGGCAGCAGGTCGAGCAGCGGTGCCGTCCGCTCGAGCGGCACGTCCCGCGGCTGGCCGAGCGCACGGCGGATGTCCTGGTGGTGCACCAGTCGATCGAGCAGCGTGTAGCGAGGCGGGAACACGCGGCACGTTCCCGCCCACGGGTTGCGGGCATCGAAGTCGGCGACGAGCGACTCGGGCGAACGGCCTTCGGCCCTGGCGATCGAGTACGCCTTGCCCGATCGGTCGGACGAGAAGCCGTAGCGCGCCAGCTTGTACGGCAGCGTCCACAGCTTGAGCTCGTTGCCGTAGAGGATGTGGCCGACGACGTCCCGCACCCGCCATCCCGTGCACAGCGAGGGCTTGTCCCAATCGGCGGCCGGCAAGGTGTGGAGGAAGGCGGAGAAGTCGGCGTTCTCGTCGTCGTGCAACCGACGGAAATCGGACGCTTCCGGCATGGCCTGGAACAGTACGGCTAGTCAGCGTCGTGCACGAACACCTGGAGGCGACGCTCGCACTTCGCCACCACGATCTCGTCGGAGCCGTCGAAGGTCTCGCCATCACGGGCGAGACGCAGCGGGCCGTCGAGGCTCCGCACGACGAGCCGATCCGTCGTCGACGCCTTGTAGACACGAGAGCGGGCCAGCGTCCCGGTGAGCACGGCGAGGACCAGCCTCGTGCGGGCCAAGGGGTGTCCGGCCTCGACCACCCGCACGTCGAGGATGCCGTCGTCGAGGCGGTCTCGCCACGATGGCGCGAACCCGGGCGGTTCGTACCGGCAGTTGCCGATGAACGCGATCCAGATCTGACGCCTGCGCCCATCGATCTCGACGTTCACCGGGCCGGATCGCCGAAGCACGCGCACCAACGCGACGACGACCGCCGGCCACTTGCCGATGCGATCCTCGAGCTGCCGACGCGCGTCGACGAGATCGACGTAGGCGCCGAAGCTCGCCGTGTTGAGGAAGGGTTGGCCGTCGATCTCGGCGACGTCGACTGCGATGAGGCCACCGGCGCGCACCGCTTGCATGGCGTCGTCGACCGTGTCCAGCCCGACGTCCCGCGCGAAGTGGTTGAGGGTTCCAGCGGGCACGACGAGCAACGGCAGATCCAGCTCGAGCGCGACCCCTGCCGCGGCGTTGACGGTCCCGTCACCCCCCGCGACACCGAGGGCGCTGGCCCCCTTCGCCGCCTCGTGCATCACGTCGACGACGTCCCGCTCGAAGTCGAGCTCGATGAGCTTCGCGGCAGGCAGGCCCTCGCGAAGCTCGTCGGCCACATCGCGCTTGAGGGGAGGACCCGAGCGCGGGTTGACCACGATCGTCAGCCCCGCGCCGTCCGGAGATGGTGTGCGCCGGCTCGTGGGAACGGGACGCGTCCGATTGCCCGCGGGCGTGTCGGGCGCGACCGGCCACAGGCGACGGGTCCCGATCGCCAAGGCCGCGCCGAGCCCGAGGCGCACGGCGACGCTCCGCGCGCCACGGTCGCGTTGCCGGAACGCGACGGCGACCGGCACGAGGGCTGCCACCGCGCCGAGCGGAGCCGACTCGACGCTGACACCCGCCGCAAAGGCACTCGCGGCTCCGAGCGCGCCGACCGCAGGAGCGGCCGCGACCGCGGCGACCGTGCCGCGCAGGGCGGCTCGACGGGCACTGCGTCGGGAGATCACGGCGACAGGTTCATCGCATCCGATCCGCCAGATCAAGACGTCGGGTCAAGCGCCTCGCTGATCACATCGAGCAGCTGCTCGCGTTCGGCGGTGGACGTGACGCGGTGTCGCTCGAAGTCGTCGGTCAGACGAACGTCGGCGAAGAGCTCCTCGCCGTCAGCGTGGAAGTGGAGGAAGGCGCGCGAATTGCGGGCGAAGTTCCCTCGCTTGCGTTCGCGCAGAGCTTCCAGCTCTCGGAGCCGGGAGAGCAGCGGTTCGAGTCGATCGAGATCGGCCGGCGTCGCGTGTCTCATGCCGGCCCTCGCGATAGCACGTTTCGCTCGCGTCGACCTGTGAGCGCGAACGCTGACCCACGGGTCCTCGCCGCCGTCGTCTCCTAACGTTGGTGTCGATGCCGGATGCTTCGGTGCAGGCTGGCCTCCCGCTGCTCGGACGAGAGTCGCAGCTGACGGCGGCGTCGGCTCGACTGGCCGACCTGGATGCAGGGCGGGGCGCGACGCTGCTGCTGAGTGGTGAGCCGGGCATCGGGAAGACCCGGCTGGCCGAGGAGGTCGTCTTCCTCGCCCGCGAACGGGGTTGTCGAACGGCGTGGGCGACGTCGTGGCAGGGAGAGGGCGCGCCGCCGTTGTGGCCCTGGGTACAAGTCCTTCGCCAGCTGACCGGTTCGGACGAGATGCTCAGCCAGTTCGTCGCCGAGTCACCGGGAGCCTCGCCGGCCGCTTGCTTCGAACAGTCCGAGGCGGTGTCGGCCGTCGTGCGCGGTGTCGCCTCCGCGGCGCCGCTCGTCGTGGTGCTCGACGACCTCCAGTGGGCCGACTCGGCGTCGATCCGCGTGTTGTGCTTCGTCGCGTCCGCCGGTCGCGATGTCGGCTGCCTGCTGGTCGGCACGTACCGTCCCGACGAGCTGGCGCGAGAGCACATCGCCGAGCTGGCCCGAGTCGGCGTCACGCTGGCCGTCCCTCGCCTCTCGGACGAGGCCGCGTCGCAGCTGTTGCGGTCGGCGGCCGGGGACCAGGTGTCGGCCTTGGCGACCGGGACGATCATCGAGCGCAGCGCCGGGAACCCGTTGTTCGTCTGGGAGTTCGGCCAGCTCATGGCGCAGTCCGGGCGTGTCGACGTCGCGCCTGCCACCGTCCCCGAAGCAGTGGCCGCGGTGATCGAGCGCCGGCTGGCCCGGCTCTCGGAAGCCGCGGTGGCGACCTTGCGAGCGGGAGCGGTCGCCGGGAACCCGTTCTCGGTCGAGACCGTCGCGCGGATCGGCGGGGTGACGGTGGTCGAGGCCGCCGATGGGTTGGAGACCGCGGTGGGCATGGGGTTCGTCGGTCGAGCCGACCGCGGGGCGAGCTTCAGGTTCAGTCACGACCTGGTGCGGGACGTGGTCCTCGGCGGCATCGATCCGGCGCGTCGAGCGGATCTGCACCGAAAGGTCGCCGCCGTGTTCGCGGAGCGGCTCGCGACCGATGCGTCGTTGCACGCGGTGGTCGCCGACCACCTCGAGCTGGCCGGCCCCGAGCACGCGCAGGCCGCCGCGGTGCACTGGGAGCAGGCGGCGCACGGGGCTCGGCGGATGCTCGCCTTCGACGAAGCCGCGAGATGCTTCGCCCATGCCGGGCGCGGCTGGGCGTCTGACCCGCGACGCCGCGCCGCTCTCGTGGTCGAAGAGGGCGAGTGCCTCCTGCTCGCGGGGAACCTCGAGCAGGCGCGAGCGCGCTTCTTGGAGGGCGCGGAGGTCGCGCGGGGCATCAATGCGCCGGAGACGATGGCCCGAGCGGTCCTGGGCATGGGTGCGGGCCCGGCGGCGTGGGAGGTGCCGTTCGGCAGCGACGAACAGGCGACGCTGGTTGCCGACGCCCTCGCGCTGACGCCCGACGGCGCTGCGGAGCTGCGGTCGATGCTGTTGGCGCGCCTGTCGGTGACCGCGGCCAGGCCCGAGACGATGGCGACGGCGCGGCAACGTGCGGCCGAGGCCTTGGACCTTGCCCAACAGGTCGGCCAGCCGGCGCTCATCGCGCAGGCCCTTGCCGCCGTGAACGATGCCTTCGGTGGTCCGGCGTACGCGATGACCCGACGTGACAACGCCGACACCATCGTCGAGCTCGCCGTCGCCGCCGGAGACCGCGTGCTGGAGCTGCTCGGCTACCGATTCCGGATCGTGGCCGATCTGGAGCTCGGCGACCTGGCCGCGGTCGACCGCAACATCGCCGCGTTCACGCGACTCGCCGGGCAGCTCCGCCAGCCCTTGGTCAGCTGGTACGTGCCGCTGTTCCAAGGCATGCGGTCGCTCCTCGCCGGCGACCTGGACACGGCCGATCGATACCACCGCGACGTGGCGGCCGCGGCCGTCGCCACCGGCAGCCACAACGCCGAGATGCTCGCGGCCACATTGCGGTTGGGCATCGACGTCGCGCGTGGGCGCCGTCCCGATGCAGCTGCCTTCGACAAGGTCTTCGATGCCGACCCGGCCGGGTGGGCCAGCTTCGCAGGCGGCCTGGGAATGGTGACGCTGCACGCCGGCGAGCCCGAGCAGGCCCGGGATCTGCTGAAGCTGCACGCCGACAACGGCTTCGTGCACCTCGGCGAGGATGGTGAACAGCTCACGACCCTCCTCATGTTCGGGCGCGTCGCCGTCGCCGTCGACGAGCTGGCGGCCGCGAGCCGCGTGTACGAGCTGATGTCGCCACACGCGGGGCTGTGGGTCGTCGACGGGATCGCGGCCTGCTGCTGGGGACCGGTCGATCTCGAGCTCGGCCGGATCGCGCTCGCGCTGGGCCGGCCAGCGGAGGCCCGAGCCCACCTCGCGCAGGCGCGCCACAGCGCGGAGCAGGTCGGGGCCCGGCTGTTCGTCGAGGACGCGGTTGCCCTCGAACACCGGTGCGACGAGAGCACGGTGGCCGAGCCGGCCGCGCCGTCCCCGGCGGCCGAGACCGGAGACGTGTTCCGGCGCGACGGCCAGTTCTGGACGCTGTCCTTCCGGGGCCGGACCGTGCGCATGAAGGACGCCAAGGGTTTGCAGGACCTGGCGCGGCTCGTCGGCCAACCCGGTCGTGAGGTCCACGTGCTCGACCTGGTCGGTGTCCGCTCCGATCCCGCGGGGTCGGCCGTGGGTGGATCGGGAGACCTGGGCGAGCTGCTCGACACGAGGGCCCGCGCCGAATACCGGCGCCGCCTGGCCGAGCTCGAGGACGAGGTGGCCGACGCCGAACGGTGCAACGACCTCGCCCGGGCCAGCAGGACCGCCGCCGAGCGGGACTTCATCGCGGCCGAGCTCGCCGCCGCCCTCGGCCTCGACGGTCGGCCCCGCCGCGCCGGTGACCCTGCCGAACGGGCCCGCAAGGCCGTGACCGCGCGCATCCGGCTCACCATCGGTCGCATCGACAGGGAACATGCGGGCCTCGGGCGCCACCTCACGAACGCGGTGCGGACCGGTACCACCTGCTCCTACCGACCCGAGGCCCCGATGAGCTGGACCGTGTAGCGATCGGCGATGTGGCATCGCGAGTCCGGATGTAGCGCCTCATCAGCAACAGCCACCATTCGGAGGAGCACACCGTGAGCATCACCGACACCGAAGCGGACCTCGAGGCACAGATCGGCGCGTATGCCGAGCGCCTCTTCGAGACGGGCCTTGCCGCGCTCGAGGCCTTCACCGTGAGCCTGGGCCGTGAGCTCGGCCTCTACGAGCACCTCACCGCGGACGGCGGGGTCACGGCTGGCGAGCTCGCGCAGCGCGCCGGCATCGACGCCCGGTACGCGCAGGAGTGGCTCGAGCAGCAGGCCTCGGTCGGGCTCGTGGACGTGACGAATCGCTCGGCCGACGCCGCCGAGCGACGTTTCGGGCTCTCGCCCGCCGCGCAGGAGTGCCTGCTCCGCCCCGACAGCCTTGCCTCGGTCGGGCCGCTGTTCGACCTGCTGCCGGCGATCAACCGCGTGTACCCGACCGCGCTCGTCCGGGCCTACCGCAGCGGTGGGGGCATCCCCTACGCCGACTACGCATTGCACGATGCGCAGGGCGACTTCAACCGGCCCGCGTACGTGAACCTCCTGGCCTCGGACTGGCTCACGCAGCTTCCCGGTCTGGTCGACCGGCTCAACCGCCCCGGTGCCCGCGCCGCGGAGATCGGCTGCGGCGAAGGCTGGGCCGCGATCTCACTGGCCCGGGCCTTCCCGGAGGTCCAGGTCGACGGGTTCGACAACGACGAAGCGTCGATCGCGGCTGCCCGCAAGCACGCGGCCGAGGCCGGGGTGAGCGAGCGGGCCAAGTTCGAAGTCGTCGACGTGACCGGTGAGCTCTCCGATCGCGTCACGCCCGCGTCCTACGACCTGGTCATGGCCTTCGAGATGATCCACGACCTGGCCCGCCCGGTCGAAGCGCTGACCACGATGCGCCGGCTCGGCAAGCCGGACGCGGTGCACCTCGTGATGGACGAGAAGGTCGCCGAGACCTTCGAGGCCCCCACCGACAACCCCGTGGAGCGGCTCATGTACGCCGCCAGCGTCCTGCACTGCCTGCCCGTGGGCAGGACCGAGTCGCCGTCCGCGGCCACCGGAACGGTCATGCGACCGGCCACGTTCACGGCCTACGCCACCAGCGCCGGCTTCAGCGGGGTGGAGATCGCACCCATCGAGCACGACCTGTTCCGCTTCTACCACCTCATCCCCTGAACCAACCGCGTCAGGTCGGACCGCGCCGACGGCGACGAACAGCACGCTCGACCTTCGCCGTAGGCTCACCGACCATGAACGGCACCCTCGCAGTCACCGGCGATCCCGAAGCCGACGCGCTGCTCAATACCGATCCGCTCGCGCTCTTGATCGGGATGCTGCTCGACCAACAGGTGCCGATGGAGTGGGCGTTCATGTCGCCGTACCGGCTCAAGGAGCGGCTCGGTGGTCGTCTCGACGCCGCGACGATCGCGAGCTACGACCCAGAGGAATTCGCGCTGCTGTTCAAGGGCCCGCCCGCCCTCCACCGCTACCCAGGTTCGATGGCCAAGCGGACGCAACAGCTCGCGCAGCACCTCGTCGACGAGTACGGCGGCGACGCCGGCGCGATCTGGAACGGCGTCCCAACGGGCGAGGAGCTCTACCGCCGCATCGAGGCGCTGCCCGGCTTCGGCAAGGACAAGGCCCGCATCTTCCTCGCCCTTCTCGCGAAGCGGATGGGCGTGCAGCCGAAGGCCTGGGAGGAGAGCGCGGGACCGTTCGCCGACGCGACACCGCGCTCGGTCGCGGACATCGACGGCCCCGACGCGCTCGTCAAAGTCCGCGCCTTCAAGCAGGCGATGAAGGCCAAGAACAAGACCAAAGCGGACTGACCCGGGCGCGGGTCGCTCGTTTCCGTTGCGTGAACAAGCGGCCACCATCCGC
>JBEEGB010000284.1:0-3543 GCA_041166585.1 Acidimicrobiaceae bacterium | reverse complement strand
TGACGTTCAAAGCGCGCACTGACGACCTTCGCGAGTCACCCGCGCTGTCGATCATCTCCCGCCTGGTCGCGCTCGGCGCGGTGGTGCGGGCGTTCGATCCGTCGACGGTGCCGCCCATCGACGCTCGGCGCGCCGCGATGCTCGAAGGCATCGAGGTGAGCCCTGACCCGTACGCGGCGTGCGACGACGCCGAGGTGCTGCTCGTGCTCACCGAGTGGGACGAGTTCCGCTGGTTCGACTTCGACAAGGTCGCGTCGGCGATGGCGACGCCTCGGGTGGTCGACGGGCGCAACCTGCTCGACCGTGAGTCGCTCCGTCGCCGCGGGTTCGCGTACCAGGGCGTGGGTCGCATCTAGTGGCGCGGGTCGTCGTCACCGGCGGTGCCGGCTTCCTCGGTTCGCACCTGTCCGAGGCGCTGCTCGACCGTGGTGACGAGGTCGTCGTGCTCGACAACCTGGTGACGGGCTCGGTCGACAACATCGAGCACCTCTTCACGCGGCCAGGCTTCACGTTCGCGCACCACGACGTGAGCAACTACGTCTGGGTGCCGGGCACCGTGGACGTGGTGATGCACCTCGCCAGCCCGGCCTCGCCGATCGACTACCTCGACAAGCCCATCCAGACGCTGAAGGTCGGCAGCCTCGGCACCCACAACACGTTGGGTCTCGCCAAGGCGAAGGACGCCCGCTACTTCCTCGCATCGACGAGCGAGGTGTACGGCGACCCCCAGGTGCACCCGCAGCCCGAGACCTACTGGGGACACGTGAACCCCGTCGGCCCTCGCGGCGTGTACGACGAGGCCAAGCGGTTCGCCGAGGCGATGACGATGGCGTACCACCGCTACCACGGCCTCGAGGTGCGGATCGTGAGGATCTTCAACACCTACGGGCCTCGTATGAGGCCGGACGACGGCAGGGTCGTGTCGAACTTCCTCGTGCAGGCGCTCGAGGGCAAGCCGCTCACGATCTACGGCGACGGCAGCCAGACGCGGAGCTTCTGCTACGTCGAGGACGAGGTGCGCGGCTTCCTGTCGCTGCTCGACGGACCGATCACCGGTCCGTGCAACATCGGCAACCCGGGCGAGTTCACGATGCTCGAGCTGGCCGACATCGTGCGCGAGGTGACCGGCTCGTCGTCCGAGGTGGTGCACGAACCGTTGCCCGAGGACGACCCGACGCAGCGCAAGCCCGACATCACCCAGGCCCGCGACGTGCTCGGCTGGGAGCCGACCGTCGACCTCCGGGCGGGGCTGGCGCGCACGGCCGACTACTTCCGAGCCCGCCTCGGGTTGTAGCTACCGGTCGCGGGACTCGGCGACCTCGCGGTTGGCGAGGTACCACTCGACGGTGCGGCGCAGGCCCTCGTCGAAGCCGACGGAGGCTTCGAAGCCGAACCGCTCGCGGGCGCGCGTGACGTCGACGCGGCGGCGGGGTTGGCCGTCGGGCTTCGTCGTGTCCCAGCGGATCTCGCCCTCGTAGCCGACGGCGGCGACGATCAGCTCGACCAGGTCGCGGATCGGGAGCTCGTCGTCGTTGCCGAGGTTCACCGGCTCGGGATCCTCGTAGCGCTCAGCGGCGAGGAGGATGCCCTCCGCCGCGTCGTCGACGTAGAGGAACTCACGTGTCGCGGAGCCCGTTCCCCACACCTCGATGTATGGATCGCCCGCCTCCTTGGCATCGACACAGCGCTTGATCAGCGCAGGGATCACGTGCGAGACCGCGGGGTTGAACTTGTCGCCCGGTCCGTAGAGGTTCGTTGGGATGAGGTAGATGAGGCGTTGCCCGAACTGCTGGTGGTTGGCCTGCGCGTGCGTGAGGTGGGCGAGCTTCGCCACGCCGTACGGCGCGTTGGTCTCCTCGGGATACCCCTGCCACAACGACGTCTCCGCGAAGGGCACCGGCGTGATCTTGGGGTACGAGCACACGGTCCCGACGAGCAGTGTCTTCGCCGTCTCGCGCTTGCGAGCCTCCTCGATCACGTACGTGCCCATGAGGAGGTTGTCGACGTAGAGCTCACCGGGACGGGCCTGGTTGGCACCGATGCCTCCGACGCGGGCGGCGAGGTGGATGACGAGGTCGGGCTGCGCGTCGGCGAACATCGCTGCCACCTGGTCGACCTCGCGCAGGTCGTACTCCTGGCTCGAGGGAGCGACGACCTCCTTGGCCCCACGGGCCTGCAGCCCCGCGCACACCGCGCTGCCCAGGAAGCCGGTGCCGCCCGTGACGAGGATGCGCCGCGAAGACCAGTCGGTGTCGGTCATGGCGCCGGAGCCTACGTCCCCCCACGGCAATGTTGGATGCCAGGCGGTGTCATCACACCGCCTGGCGCCGAAGTTCGAGCGGGGTGAGAGCGGGGTGAGAGCGGGGTGCGAACTGCGAGACTGCCCGGACCATGAGGGTGGCCGTGACGCTCGAGCAGTGCTGGCACCGCGTGCCCGGTGGCACCGCCGCGGCCGTGCTCGGGATGTTGGACGGCTTCGGTGCCATGGCCGCGGGCCCGGACCGGCCCGAGCTCATCGGCGTCGCCGCCAGGCACCCCGAGGATCCGCCCGCACCGTGGACCCCACCCATCGCCGTGCGCCGGCTGCCGTTGCCCCGGCCGCTCCTGTACGAGGCATGGCACGCCCCGCTGCGCGCCTGGCCTCACGTGGAAGGGGCGACCGGACCGGTCGACGTGGTCCACGCCACCGCGATCGCCTACCCGGTCACGCGTGCACCGGTCGTCGTCACGGTGCACGACCTGGCCTTCCTCCACGACGCTCGTCGCGCGACCCGTCACGGCCACCGCTTCTTCCGCCGCGGCACCGAGCTGGCCCGCAAGCACGCGTCGCTGGTCGTGGTGCCGTCGCGGGCCACGTTCGACGAGTGCATCGCCGCCGGTTTCGGCTCCGACCGGTTGCGCATCGTCCCTTGGGGCACCTCCGCGGCGCCGGCCGACGACGCCGCCGTCGCCCGCGTGCGAGCAGCGTTTGGTCTCGAGCGGCCGTACGTCCTGTTCACCGGCACCCTCGAGCCGCGGAAGAACCTGCCTCGCCTGCTCGACGCGTTCGCGTCGCTCGAGCGTGATGACGTCGACCTCGCGCTCGTCGGGCCCGAAGGCTGGAACGAGGACATCGACGCAACGATCAGCGCGCTGGGCGACAGGGTGCATGCCCTCGGGTTCGTGCGCTCGGCCGATCGCGACGCGCTCATGGCCGGAGCATCGGTGTTCTGCTACCCGAGCCTCAGTGAGGGGTTCGGTCTTCCTGTGCTGGAGGCGATGGCGCAGGGCGCGCCGATCGTCACCGCGGCCGGCACCGCCACGGAGGAGGTGATCGGCGACGCGGGGCTGATCGTCGATCCGACCGACGTCGATGCCATCGCCGGCGCGCTGGCGCGCCTCCTCGATGACCGCGTCGAGGCCGAGCGCCTCGGCGCCGCAGCGCGGGAGCGTGCGGCCGAGTTCAGCTGGGAGCGCACCGCGGCCGGGTACCTCGCGGCGTATCACGAGGCCATGTCTTGATGGCGGAGCCGCGACCCCTTCGTGTCGGCGTCAACCTGCTGT
>JBEEGB010000283.1:0-2582 GCA_041166585.1 Acidimicrobiaceae bacterium | reverse complement strand
TCGGCGCCTTTCCGGCGCGCCTCGACCTCCGCCGCCACTCCGTGGTCGTCGCTGCCGATGGAGCCGTCCTCGGTGCCTGTCTCTTCCTCTTCTCGCCACCGCTCGTGGCGGGTGTGGCCGCCACCGGTGTGGCGATGGCGCACCTGGTGCGGCACGAACCACCGGTGCGTGCGCTCGTGTCCGTGGTGCTCCGCGGCGTCGCGGCCACGGCGGCGCTCGCCGGCGTTGCCGTCCTCGGCGGCACCAACCGGCACGATCCGTGGGCGCTCACGATCTCGGTGGTCATCGTGGTCGTCGCCCTCATGGCCGAGAACCTGGCGGCAGCGGCGCTCGTCGCGGTCCGCGAGAAGGCACCGGTGGCGCCCGTGTTGGCCCGCGCCTGGATGCCGACGCTCCTCTTGCACCTCGGCACGGCCCCCATCGGCGTCACCGCGCTGGTGCTGGCCGATCGCAACCCGTTGCTCCCTGTGCTGCTCGCGCCTGTGGTGCTCGCCGTGGTGGCCAGCGGTCGTGCCCTCGCCGACCGCCAAGCGGAGCGCCTCAGGGTCGAGCGACTCCTCAAGGCTTCGACCACCACGGCTGAGCTGCGCAGCTTCACGGCATCCATGAAGGTGGCCGCCGAGCAGGCCCGCGGCCTCACGACAGGGGTTGCCGGTGTCTGCTGCGCTCCCGACGTCGAAGGACGTTGGGTCGGAGTCGTCGTCGATGACCAAGGGGCCCGCCAGCTCGATTCCGAGGCGGTTGCCGCGATGCGCCACCTCATCGTCAGCGGATCGGCGGCCGAGCTCGACCTGCGGAGGGAGATGCTGCCGACTCGGCTGGCGCTGCCGCCGGCCCGCATCGCGTTCGTCTCCGCGTCCGGACCCGACGCGGCCACCGAGCTGATCCTGGCCGGCTTCCGAGATCGGCCGGCCGGGCCCGCGGGGCACACGGTCGAGCTGCTGGCCGCGTTCGTCCCCCTCGGGGCACTGGCGATCGCCAACGCCCGGCTCTACGAGGAGGTCGATGCCGCCTACCGGCGTGAGCTCGACCTCAACCGCCAGAAGGGCGAGTTCGTGGCCACCGTCTCGCACGAGCTGCGCACACCGGTGGCGGCGATGATGGGCACGATCGAGACGGTCAGCCGGCTCGCCGACCGCCTCGATGACCAGCGCCGGGCCGCCCTGCTCAGCGGTGCGCTCGACCACGGGGAGCGCTTGACCCGGGTGATCGAGGAGCTGCTGCTGGTCGCAGCCACGGAGCAGTCCGCGTCCGCGCTCCACGTGGACGAGATCTCGGTGGACTCGATGCTGGCGAAGGTGGTCGCGGCCACGGCCGCCGGCACGGACGGTCGGGTCGTCGCGGTGGCGAGCCCCGAGATCGACCGGCTGCGGAGCGACGAGCACAAGCTCTTCCGGATCCTGGTGAACCTGATCGAGAACGCGGCGAAGTACGCACCCGACGGGCCCATCGAGCTCGAGGCGATCGCGGGAGGTGCCAACGTCCTGTTCTTCGTCACCGACCACGGCCCGGGCATCTCACCGGCGGATCGGCAACGGGTGTTCGAGCGGTTCGTGCAGCTCGACCAGTCCCTCACCCGTCGTCGCGGTGGCCTCGGGCTCGGCCTGCACCTGTGCCGTCAGCTCGCTGAGCTCCTCGGTGGTGACCTTGTGCTGACCGAGACGCCGGGCGGGGGTTGCAGCTTCTGCCTCGCCGTGAAGCGCGAGCTGCTCCTCCCGGACGGTGAGGTCGATCGTGGCCTTCCCGCCAACGGCCTGCTCCGCCGTCCCACCGACCGGGTTGCGTGAGGACCGCTAGCCGGTGATCTCGGCGTTGGGGCGGAGCTCCTGGATGAGACCGAGCAGGTCCTCCACGCGGAAGGGCTTGGTCAGGTAGTAGTCGGCTCCGGCCGCCCAGCCCTCTTCGATCTCGGCCTCGCCGGCTCGAGCCGTGACGAGGACGATGGGGATGTGGGCCGTGAGCGGCTCACCCTTGAGCGCTCGCAACGCAGCGAGACCGTCGAACTTCGGCATCATCACGTCGAGCACGACGATGTCGGGACGTTGCTCGGCGATGAGCTGAAGCGCTCGTGCACCGTCGGCCGCTTCGTACACCTGGTGCCCTTCCGACTCGAGGTTCAGCACGAGGAGCTCACGGAGGGTGTCGTCGTCATCGGCGACCACGACGCGCAGAGGAAGGGACATGCTGGGGGCATCGGCGCCTGGCGCGACCAAGTTGAGCGGCTTCGCACCTATCGTCTTCTCTTCGTGTGCCGACCCCGGGTCCTCTCCTTGCTCGCCGTGCTCGGCACGGTCCTGCTGGTCGCCGGGTGCGGCGGGGGGTCCAGCGGCTCGGCGGCAGCGGCCGAGAAGATCCCAGGGGTCGTCATCGAACGATCCCCGGGGCGCAGCCACCGCGCCGGCCACGTCGACTACCCGGGGCCCCAACCTCCGTCGGGCGGCGACCACGCGCCGGCGTGGCTGAACTGCGGGTTCTACTCCACGCCCCAGCCGGTCGAGAACGCCGTGCACTCGCTCGAGCATGGTGCGGTGTGGATCGCGTACGCACCCTCGACCAGCGTGGCCGACGTCGCCACCATCCGC
>JBEEGB010000282.1:0-6286 GCA_041166585.1 Acidimicrobiaceae bacterium | reverse complement strand
CTCGGGCGCGGCCCGAACACGGCGCAGAAGATCGCCTTGCTGTGGCAACAACCCGAGTGCACGCGCCAAGGGTGCGGCCGGCGAGCTCGCCTGCAGTACGACCACCGCGACGAATGGCGCAACGTGCACCGCACCGAGCTCGACAACCTCGACCCGCTCTGCGGACCCGATCACCACCTCAAGACCCACCAAGGCTGGGCCCTCATCGACGGCACCGGCACCCGGCCCATGGTCCCTCCACACCACCCCGACCACCCCCACACCCGAGCAGGGCCAGCGAAGGACGGAGTCGCGTGCTGAGGCACCACGCCTACTACTGCTCGTACCAGGCCCGCACGACCGGCTCGAGGAAGTCGAGGTGCGCGCGCGGGTCGGCGCGGATGCGCGTGCCGGAGATGGGGACGGTGGCCCGCTCGCCGTCGACCACCACCTCGGCCGCTCCGAGCCTCCGCGCCAGCTCGCTTCCGTAGGGCTCCGACGAGAACACGACGTCGACGGGTCCGGACGGCCCGGCCGCAGCCCGGATGTCGAGCATCCACTCCTCCCACAGCGCCGGGTCCGCGAAGTCGGTGCGCCGGTCGCGGAGCAGGGGGACCACGCGGACGTGGGGCTGTGGGTGGATCGCGGCCAGCCAACCGCCGCGCAGCTCGATCGACGGCTCCTCGCCGGTGCGGCCGAACGCCACGACCGTCAGGCGGTCGACCTGGTCGGCGGCGGTGTCGATGAGGTGCTTGTGCCCTCGGTGGGGAGGGTGGAACCGCCCGATGACCAGCCCGTGCCGCGCCACCGAGCGGGCGTCGGTCAAGAGCTGACCTGTGCCCGGGTGGCCGCGTACCCGGGGAGCGAGCGGACGGTTGCCAGCTCGGGCTCGCCGTCGATCAGCGCGCCGGCGGTGAACCCCGCGTCGATGGCACGACCGAGCCACACCAGACCGGCGTCCGCGTTGCCGGCCTGGGCCCAGCTGCACGCCGTCTCGAACGACGCTTGGGCCCGGCTCGACCGGCCCGCCGCGTACACCAGCTCGCCGACCTGTGCTGCGGCCTCGAACGCTCCCGCGTAGTGAAGGTGGCTCTGGAGTCCGGCCGCAGCCTGCGCGCCTTCAACGCCCGCGTTGAGCAGGTCGGCGGCGAGCTCGGCTGCCTTGCCGGATCTCGCGAGCAGCGTCGCGGGCACGAGGCTCGAAGGACCGTTCGGCTCGCTCAGGTACGCCACGCTGAACCGCGCCATGGCCGCCGGCACATCGCCGGTGGCCAGCGCGACCGACGCCACGAGGAACGGGTTGGCGCGCTCAGGATCGGGCAGCCGGTTCACGGCGCGCTGCGCGCCGGACGCGTCGGAGCGACGGAGCGCGTCCCACGCCAGCAGCTCGACGCGATCCTCATCGGCACCGCGGCGTACGCGCTCGAGCTTCGGCGGCTCGAGGGCCGGCATCGAGGGCGGGTCGGGAACGGCGCGCAGCGTCCCGTCGCGGCGCCGGCGGGACTTGGGTCGCTTGCCCTTCTCCTTGCCCGGCTTCGCGCTGGTGGCGCCCGTGATGGGCGCGTCCGGCAGGAAGGCGACGTTGCGTCGACCCTTTCGGGCCTGGACGATCTCCACGAGGCTGAACACGCCGAGGAGGAGCAGCAGCCAGGTGCGGTAACCCAGCGAGTAGAGGTAGATGGTGCCGAGCACCGCGGTCGCGACGGAGATGTACCTCGTCTTCTCTCGACCGAACAACGCTTCGCAGATGTGACCGCCGTCGAGCGGGAGCACCGGCAGCAGGTTCAGCAACGCCCAGCCGACGCTCACGAAGACGAGGTCGCTGAGCACCTGGTGGCGAGTCGCACTCTCGAGACCCCACGAGCTGTCTCGCACGAAGTAGGCGGGAAGCCCGACGACCGCCAGCTGCGTCAGCGGACCGGCGAGGCTCACCACGATCTTTCGCGTGCGCGACGAGAGCGGGCCGCTGCCGTAGGTGAGCCCGACGATGCCGGTGAGCAGGATCCGGGGCGACTGCCCGTACGCCTTGTAGGCCATGGCGTGCCCGAGCTCGTGGACGAGCACCGACACGAACACGATGACCACCCACCAGATGAGCAGGACGCCCTGACGGGCGTAGCTGCCGAGGAGCACCGCGGTGATGACGAAGAACAGCTCCACGCGCACCGGCACCCCGGCAACTCGGAACTGCGGCCCCCCCATGGCGCAAGTATCGCAGCCTGCTTGCGAAGGGCAGCGGGCGCGCCCGTAGGGTTCCTCCCATGACCGTCGAGCTCGACCCGGAGCACCTGCCTCAGGGCGAGGCAAAGGCTCGGGCGGTGCGGGAGATGTTCGACGCGATCGCACCCCGCTACGACCTCGTGAACCGCATCATGACGTTTCGCATGGACGTCGGGTGGCGGCGCAAGGCCATCCGTTCGCTGGCACTGCCGCCGGGTGCCCTCGTGCTCGACCTGGCGTGTGGGACAGGAGACCTGTGCCGCGAGCTCGAGCGCGCCGGCAAACGGCCCGTCGGCGCGGACCTCTCGTTCGGCATGCTGGCGGCCGCTCGCACGAGCGCGCCGTTGATCCACGCGGACGGGTTGCACCTGCCGTTGCCGGCGGGCGTGGTCGACGGTGTCACGTGCGGGTTTGCGCTGCGCAACTTCGCCGACCTTGCGGGCGTGCTCGCCGAGCTTGGTCGCGTCGTGCGTCCGGGCGGACGCATCGCCCTCCTCGAGGTGGCGGAGCCACCCAACCGCTTCCTGCGTTGGGGCCACTCGGTGTACTTCGGCAAGGTCGTGCCTCGCATCGGCGCGGTGCTCTCCGACGGCACCGCCTACCGGTACCTGCCGAAGTCGGTGGCGTACCTCCCGGCCCCCCACGAGCTCGTGCAGATCGTGCGCGACGCGGAGTTCTCGGACGCGCGACGCGAGCTGCTGACGGCCGGCATCGCCCAGCTCATCACCGGCACCCGCGATGCCTGAGCCGATCGTCGCCCGCACGCGGCGCCTCGATGCCGACCTCGACCTCGCCGCGCTGGCGGGCAGCGACGGCGTCCTGTGGGAGAAGGGCCGCGCCGGGTTCGCGGGACGGGGCGCCGCGCTGCGCGTCCCGTTGGACGCAGCCGCGGACGCGCTCGCCGCCATCGAGGTGGACGACGACGTCCGGCTCCCGGGCACCGGGCCGGTTGCGTTCGGCGCCGTCCCCTTCGTCGACGATGCGTCGACGCAGCTGGTGGTGCCGGCACAGATCTGGGGCCGAGCCGACGACGGGACCCGCTGGCACACCGTCGTCGGGCCCAAGGGTGCACTGGACCCGTCAGTCGAGGGAGCCGACCACACCTCGCCCACCTCGTTTCGAGTGGAGCCGAGCCGGTCGCCCGGATCGTGGTGCGAGCTGGTGGAGCTGGCCACGAAGACGATGGCCGACGGACCGATGGCCAAGGTGGTGCTCGCGCGCGAGGTGATCGTCACCGCGGACGCCGACTTCGTGATCGCCGATGTCGTCTCCCGCTTGCGGCTCACCTATCCCGGCTGCCACGTGTTCTCGATGGACGGGTTCGTCGGGGCGAGCCCTGAGCTGCTCGTGTCGCGCGCCGGCGACGTCGTGCGATCGCACCCGATGGCCGGCACCGCGCCGCGGGGCGGCGACCCGACGAGCGACGCCCGCCTCGCCGCCTCGTTGCTGGCGTCGTCCAAGGACCGCGCCGAGCACCAGCTCACGATCGACATGGTCCACGACACCCTGCTCCCGTGGTGCTCCTACCTCGACTACGAGGCCGAGCCCTCGGTCGTGCCCGTCGCCAACGTGCAACACCTGGCCACGCTCGTCGAGGGTCGCTTGTCCGACCCGGCGCCCTCCGTCCTCGAGCTGGTGCGGGCGCTGCACCCGACCCCGGCGGTGTGTGGAACTCCCCGCGAGGTCGCTCGCGCCTTCATCGCGGAGCACGAGGGCTTCGACCGGGGACGGTACGCGGGGACCGTGGGCTGGGTCGATGCCCACGGCAACGGCGCGTGGGCCGTGAGCATCCGGTGCGCCTCGATCAGCGGCGCGACGGCGAAGGTCTACGCCGGCAACGGCATCGTCGCCGACTCGGATCCGTCGACCGAGCTGGCCGAGACCCGCTCCAAGCTCCAGGCGATGCTCTCAGCCTTGGTCCGCCCGTAGCTTCGCCAAGGCGACGGCGACCGCAGCGTTCAGGTCGTCGTGCAGGCGGACGTTGCTCGTTCGATCGGTGCGGGCGACCACCAGCCAGACGCCCTCGCTGTCGGACGTGGCGCGCAGTGCAGGCCCCAAGGCCTCCGGCGCGTCGACGGTCAGCGACGCGATGCCGTGCACGGCCGCGAGCTCCTCGGCTCGCACCCCGTGTGGCGTTCCGAAGACCTGCTCGAAGCGCTCCTTCGGCAGCGCGGCCGCTTGCGGGAGAAAGGAGAAGATGCCACCGCCGTCGTTGTCGATGACGACGATCGTCAGGTTGACGCCCCGCTGCTGGATGCCGATCAGCGCGGTCGAGTCGTGCAGGAACGCGATGTCGCCGAGCAGCACGGTCGTGGGGCGGCCCGTGGCCAGCGCCACGCCGACGCCGGTCGCGATCGTGCCGTCGATGCCGTTGGCGCCACGGTTCGAGTGGATCGTGACGTCGTCTCGACGCTCGGCGAACCACTCGACGTCACGGACGGGCATCGAGGACGCCACGACGAGGTGCCCGCCCTCGGGCAGCGCCTCGACGGTGGTGCGGGCCACGAACGGCTCGGTGAGCACCGTCTGCCGCGCGAGAAGCGTGGCGATGGCGTGCGCGGCGGCACCGTCGGCCGCTTGCCACCGGCCGAGCCATGCGGGGTCGGCGAGCGGGAGCACGGGCACGGTCCCGAAGGGCGCGTGCGTTGCCGCGGTTCCCGCCGGGTCAGACCAGCCGCCCGCGATCACGTGCTCCACGGCCCCGCTGGCCGCCAGCCACTCGTTCACGACCTTCGACGCGGGTGGCGGCCCGACGCGCCACACGACGCCGGGCAGCAACGCCTTGGCCGAGCTCGAGTGGCGCAGGACGGCATCGGCATGGCGGACGACGTTCGGTCCCGCGAGCCCGCTCCTGGGGTCGGCGATGACCGGCAAGCCGAGGCCGGCGAGCACCGGCTCGGCGCCGGCACCGGCCACGACCAGGATCCGCTCGCCGTCGATCACCAACGTGGTCCTCTGCGGCGCGCCACCGGTGACCCACGGTGCCCCACCGGCGTGGCCGGGGGGCAGGTCGCCTGCTGCGCCGACGAGCGGATCGCGGAACGCAAGGTTCAAGTGCACGGGTCCTGGCCATGCGCCCGTCGCCTCGACGACCGCGCGCGCCGCCAGCGCGCGCCAGCTGTCTCGGGAGCCGTCGTGGGCCACGCCGGGATCGACGAACCACCGGACCGCGCGACCGAAGAGGTGTTGCTGGTCGATGGTCTGGGGCGCGCCCACGTCGTGCAGCTCAGGCGGACGGTCCGCCGTGCAGACCAACATCGGAACACCGGCTTGATGCGCCTCGACGACGGCGGCGTGGAAGTGGGTGGCCGCGGTGCCGCTCGTGCACAGCAGCACCGCCGGACGTCCCGAGGCCAAGCCGATGCCCAGCGCCGCGAACGATGCGGCCCGCTCGTCGTGGAAGACGTGAACCCTCAACCGCGACTCGCCGGTGAGCGCGAGCGCCAGCGGCGTGGATCGCGACCCGGGTGCGATGACGGCATCGGTGATGCCAGCGCGCGCCCACTCGTCGACGAAGGTGGCGCACATCGTGGCCTGCGTGTTGGACATCGCTCCCATCTGACCATGTGTCCCATGACGTGTGCGAGGCTGCACACGCTCATGGGTGACACGTCGTCGCTGTCGATGCTCCACGCAGAGGTGGACGGGCGAGGGCCGAGGCTCGTCCTCGTACACGGCTTCGCGCAGAACCGCCGCTGCTGGGGGCCGGTCGGCACCGACCTCGCTGCTGATCACGAGGTGGTGCGGGTGGACGCGCCCGGTCACGGGTTGTCGTCGCAGTTCCACGCGGGCCTGCGCACCGGAGCACGCCTGATCGCCGATCAGGGCGGCGAGGCCACGTACCTCGGCTACTCGATGGGGGCGCGCTTCCTGCTCCATCTCGGCTTGGCCAACCCCGAGGTGGTGAACGGGCTCGTGCTGCTCGGCGCGACCGGAGGCCTGGACGATCCCGAGGCGAGGGCCGAGCGGCGGCGCGTGGACGAGGGCATGGCGGCCCGCCTCGAGCGCGACGGCGTCGACGCGTTCCTCTCGGCGTGGCTGGCCCTGCCGCTCTTCGCTGGGCTCAGCGCGGAGATGCAGTTCCTCT
>JBEEGB010000281.1:0-4827 GCA_041166585.1 Acidimicrobiaceae bacterium | reverse complement strand
CCCCACGCCGGCCCCGACCCCGGCCCCGACTCCGGCGCCCACCCCGACTCCGGCGCCCACCCCGACGCCCACGCCGGCCCCGACCCCGCCGCCGGTGAAGACCCCTTCGTCCACGCCTCCGCCGATCGGCCCGTTCGTGAAGAGCCCGGCGCTCGCCTCGCTCACCAGCCCGATCGGCAACCTGGACTCCGCGTCACGCGAGCCCGGAAGGGTGTCGGTCTTCGGCTGGGGCATCGACCCCGACACCGCAGCGTCGATCCCGGTGCACTTCTACGTCGACAACGTGTTCGCCGGCCTCGCCAACGCGACCTCGAATCGTCTCGACGTCGGATCCGCGTTCGCCGGCTACGGCAACACCCACGGCTACGTCGCGGCGCTCGCGGTCGGTGGTGGCTCGCACAACGTCTGCGCCTACGGCATCAACTCCGCCGGCGCCGGCGGCAACTCGCTCCTCGGCTGCCGCGTGATCACGGTGACCAACGAGCCAATGGGCAACCTCGACTCGGTCTCGTCGTCGCAGTCACGCAGGGCGCAGATCGCGGGATGGGCGTTCGATCCGGACACCAGCCAGACGATCCCGGTCCATGTCTACGTCGACGGCGGCTTCGCTGGCGTCTTCACCGCCGACAAGGTCCGCTCCGACGTCGCCGCCGTGTACCCCGGCTACGGCAATGCCCACGGCTACGACTTCACGCTGGACCTGGCGCCAGGCACCCATCAGGTGTGCACCTACGCGATCAACTCCGCCGGCCCCGGCTCGAACACGAGCCTCGGCTGCCGGATGGTCACGACCTAGGGAGTCGCGCCGACAGCTTCCCTCGGCCCCGTGCCGAGCGTGGCGTAGAGGCCGACGATGATCCCGAACGGGATGAAGAAGGCGAAGTAGCTGGTGTTGTCCGTGATGGAGTACAGCGCGAAGCCGATGCAGAGCGCCGTGAAGTCCCGTCGGAACGGTTGCACCAGCCTGCGGTGGACCTGTTGCAGGAGCACGATGATCCCGCCCACCGTCAGCACGAACCCGAGCACGCCTCCTTCGACATAGAGCCGCAGGTACTCGTTGTGCGCGGCGGTGAAGTCCGCCCGCAGCTTCGGAGCGTCCTTGGTGACCAGCGGCGCGGCGCCCAGGCCGAGCCCGAACTCCGGGCTCGTCTTGGCCTTCTGGTAGAAGTACTGCCAGGCCTCGAGCCGTCCTGAGGCGTCCACCGTCTGCCCGGACGGGTCGTTGACCGTCCGCTCGACGAGCGGCGGCACCGCGATGGCGAGCACCGCGCCTGTCACCACGAGGACACCGAGCAATCGCAACACGAGGACCGGTCCGGCGGGCCGCCCGCCGAACGCGACGCTGAGCCCCCACGGCAGCAGGATGACGGTGGTGGCGATGAAGCCGCCGCGGGTGCCGGTGAGCGCCAAGATCAGACCGGCCGGGATGATGAACGCGATCCCGCGGCGATAGCCGAGCCGGTGGAGCAACAGCGCGGCGGCGATGGCGACGGTGGCCATGAACGCGACGTACGAGGGGATGCTGGCGCCGCGTAGACGGGTGACGCCCGTGTACTCCCCGCCGAACAGCTGGTGCAGCCCGCCGAGCTGGAGGACGAGGCCCAACACGACCGACAGCAGCGGGAGGGCACAGATGCAGGTGAGCATCGGCACCTGTTCGCTCGGCTTCCACCGGATGTGCGCCGCGGCCCAGCCGATGCTGAGCACCACGAGGGCGAACGCCGACTTGCCGAGGTTGAGCCCGGTGAGGCGGCCGGCCAGCGTGTAGCTGACGAGGAACGTCACGCCGTACGCGAGCAACGGCAGCGGCACGACGCGGTCTCGCAAGCCGCGCATCAGCACCGGGACGAGGGCGACGACCACGAGGATGTGCTCCGCCTGCGCGAGCGAGGCGGATTGGGTCACGAAAGCGTCGAGCACCTCGAGCGACACCGAGAGCGACAGCACGCCAACGCAGGCGACCGCGAACGGAGCGACGATCGCGCCCGCCACCCCGACGAAGGCGAGGCCCGCGGCGATGCCGAGCAACGGCGAGCGCCCCACGAGCGCGCCGGCGACCGCCGCGACGAGCAGCGCCCCCGCGCCGATGACGTGATCGAGCCGGACGGCACGCCGTGCCGGCAACCGCCGGCGCAGGTGGATGGCGGGTGCGCTCATCGACCGATCAACGCTCGAGATCAGCGTGCCGGGACGACGCGTCCTTCACCCACCGGAAGTCTCCCCGCCGGTGCTGGCGCGCCCCCGTCACCCGTGCCAGCAGCGTCACGAGCAGGTACACGGCCAGGCCTGGCCACCTGCGTGGGTCCCGAGCCAGCGCGAGCGCCCAGCCGGCGCCCTTGTGCTCGTCGCCTCCCGCGAAGCCGCCGGCCTCGAGCTGCGCGTTCCCGGCGTGGTGGCGGGCCTCGACCCGCAGCAGGTCACCGAACCGACGGGGCATCGCCGGACGGAACCACACCGCCGGCACGGTGAGGCGCTCCGACGGCTCGAACAACCCCGACACGTAGACATCTTCGCTCAGCAGTGCGGGAAACCGACCGAAGCGGCCCCGCCCTGCCTCGGAGAACCCGTAGACGCCGGCCCCGATGAGGCCGGGACCGAAGTAGGGGTGGTGGCGCCAGATGTCGACGTAGGCGCGCACCGGCCATGAGGCGCCCGTCGCCACCAGCTCGATGCGCGGAGCGCCTGCGGGCCGGCCCGAGCGCGCCATCTCGGTGGCGACGGCGCCGAGGGCACCGGCGCTCACCTCGACGTCGGCGTCCACGTAGAAGCGCGGGAATGACGTCGCGACGTCGTCCCCTGCGTCCATCGCCACCGCCTTCGACGCCGGGCCGAGCTCGAGGACGGTGGCGCCAGGGGCCGCGGCGCGGGCCCGTTCGGCCGTGTCGTCGGTGCAGCCGTTGCACACCACGATCACCTCGGCACCTGAGGCGAGATCCGCCGCCAACGACGAGAGGCACCGCGTGATCACCTCGCCCTCGTTGTGCGCCGGGATCACGACAGAGAAGGGCTTGTCGGCGGGCACAAACGGCCTCGTCAGCCCGAGCGGACCTGGTTGAGCACGAGGGTCAGCCGAGGGAGCTGCGTGCCCTGCAGCGCGGCCATCGCGGCGCGCAGATCCGCGCGCCGGGTGGCGCCTTCGGCCACCACGAGCACCACGAGATCGGCGGCCGCAGCGAGCACCGGCGCGTCCGCGTACTCGAGCACCGGCGGCGCGTCGACGACGACGAACGAACCCCACTCCGACAGCCGGCTCAGCAACCGCTCCAAGCCGGCGCTGGCGATCACCTCGGATGGGTTGTTCGGAGCCGCGCCTGCCGGGAGCAGCCGGAGCTGGTCGATCCCCGTCGTGGCGAGCGGCACGCTCGTGCCCGCCGCGAACCGGTCCTGGTCGAGGACCATCTGTGCCAGCCCCGGACGGTTGCCGTCGAAGGCGAGCAGTCGATCGGCCCGCGGGTGCCGCAGGTCGGCATCGACGAGGACGGTCGGCGTGTCGGCGCTGGCCAGCGCAGCTGCGAGGTTCACCGCGATGGTGGTGGCCCCGGCCCCGGCCCGCGGACCGGTGATCACGACGCGGCGTACGGCCTGGTCCTGCGCGAGCAGACGGATCCGGGTTCGCAGCGAGCGAACCGACTCCGCGAAGCGCTCGTCTCCGCGCACGATGATCGAAGGCGCCCCGGGCGCATCGTCCTGCACGCGCCGGTCGAACGGCACCTCCGCCGCCACCGGCACCGGCAGGTCGAGGTCGTCACGGGAGCGCACGAGTGGGGCCAGCTGCTCCATGCCGGCCGCGGCGCCGAGCCCGATGAGCAACCCGAGCAGCACGCCGCCGACACCGGCGAAGGATGGCTTCAGGCCTGACTGCTCGACCGCCTTGGTGGGACGCTCGATCACATCGCCCGACCCTCGGTTGAGCGTCAGCTTGCTCTTCAGGTTCGACCCTTCGAGGAGCTTCGTGGTGAGCGCGGCGTTCTGCGCGTTTCGCAGCGAGGTCAGCTGGGCCTCGGTGGATGACCCCACGGGCGCGGCCTGGATCTGCTGGGAGAGATCCGCGATCGTCTTGCTCACCTGATCGATCGTCGCGGCCACCGCGTCGAGCTGCTGTTGGATGATGGCCTGGTCGCGCGCCTTGCGCTCCTCGAGGTAGCCGTCGGCAAACGCGTTGGCGATCGCCATCGCCGCGGTCGGGTTGCTGGACGTTGCGGTGAGCACGAGCAGATCGGTGTTCAGGGGATGGGTCACCGCGATCGCGGAACGCAGTGAGTCGACGGTGCCGGTGTTGAGCTGCTTCATCACCCGCACCGCCACGTCAGGGCCGACCGCCAGCACGCTCTCGTTGGCGGCGTACCGTTCGCGATCGACCTGGTTGAACGTCGGCGCGAGGTCGCTGGCCGGGTCTTGTGGGTACAGCACGACGGTCGTCGTCGCCGTGAAGGAGGACGAGCCGCGGGAGCTCACGAGCAGGCCCAACAGGCCTGCGATGACGGCGGCAGCCACGATCAGCAACCGGTGCCGGCGCACGAGCGCTGTCACCGATTCGACGTTCAACTGATCACCTCGTGGCCACCTCGGGATCGCGATCCGGACCGGTCGTCCGACCGCGGTCCAGCAACGGTACCGGACGGCCCAGGTGCGCCCGGATCATGGGTGGCGATTCGGTGCCCCCAGGTTCCACAGCGCGTCACCGATCGGGGTGAGGTTGGTCGGTGCGGTGTCGTTGTCGATCGCGTCGAACGGGCCGCTGCCGGTGAGGAAGAATTCGTCGCCTGGCTGGGCGTGCCACGCGAGGATGCCGACGCCCCTGGGCGGCGCAACCCGAAAGGCGGTGAG
>JBEEGB010000280.1:0-5767 GCA_041166585.1 Acidimicrobiaceae bacterium | reverse complement strand
GACACCCCGGACCGCGGTGTGGGCGTTCACCGCGGACGCCGCGCTCATCGCCGGCGTCGCCTGCCTTGCTCACCTCCCCGCTCGATATGTGCTGCGCAGGCTGCGCATCGAGGTGCCGTTCCTCGCGTTCGCCGTCTTCCTGCCGTTCGTCGGGCCGTCGCCCCGCTCCGACGTGCTCGGCATGTCGCTCTCGCACTCCGGGCTGTGGGCTGCGTGGAACATCGTCGCCAAGGGCACGCTCGGCGTCATCGCCGCCATCGTCCTCGCCGCCACGACACCGGTCGCCGAGCTGCTCGGAGGGCTCGAACGCCTGCACGTCCCCCGCGTGCTCGTCGCCATCACCGGCTTCATGGTGCGCTACCTCGACGTGATCGCCGGAGAGGCCGGCCGCATGCGCATCGCGCGGTTGTCCCGCGGCTACGACCCGCGCTGGATCTGGCAGGCGCGGGGCGTCGCGGCGTGCGCGGGCTCGCTCTTCGTCCGCTCCTATGAACGCGGCGAGCGCGTGCACCTCGCCATGCTGTCGCGCGGCTACACGGGTGCGATGCCGGTGCTCCACGACCATCGTCCGGCGCGTGGCTCGTGGGCCGCAGCCGTGCTCCTGCCGGCGAGCGCCGCCGCGTTCGCCGCGCTCGCGTGGACGGCGGCCTAGTGGCTGCGGTCACCGTCAGCGGGCTGTGCTTCGACTACCCCGACGGCCGCCGCGCCCTCGACGGCGTCGACCTCGAGGTGGCGCACGGCGAGCGGGTCGCCGTGCTGGGGCCCAACGGTGCAGGCAAGACCACGTTGGTCCTGCACCTCAACGGCATCCTCGTGCCATCGGCGGGATCGGTGACCGTGGGCGAGCTCGCGGTGACCAAGGGGAACCTGGCGGAGATCCGCCGCCGCGTGGCCATCGTCTTCCAGGATCCCGATGATCAGCTCTTCATGCCCACCGTGCACGACGACGTGGCGTTCGGGCCGGCCAACCTCGGGTTACGAGGCGGTTCGCTCGAGGACCGCGTGCACGAAGCGCTCGACAAGGTCGGCATGGGCGAGCAGGTGGCGCGGGCGCCGCATCACCTCAGCTTCGGTGAGCGCCGGCGCGTCGCGGTCGCGACGGTGCTGGCCATGCAACCCGACCTGCTGGTGCTCGACGAGCCGACGTCGAACCTCGACCCCGCGGCGCGGCGCGAGCTGGCCGGCATCCTCCTCCAGCTCGAGCTGACGACCGTCGTCGTGACCCACGACCTGCCGTACGCGCTCGAGCTGTGCCCTCGCTCGGTGATCCTCGACGAGGGACGCATCGTGGCCGACGGGCCGACGGCCGATGTGCTGGCGGACACCGAGCTGCTCCGAGCCCACCGCCTGGAGCTGCCCCGCGGCTTCGACCCGCGCTACTTGCAGGTGGCGATGCCGCCGTCGACGGGGATCGTCGCGCCCGTCACGTAGCTGCTCGCCCGCGACGCCAGGTAGATGGCGACGCCGGCCATGTCGTCGGGCCGTCCGATCCGCTTCATCGGCGCGCTCGCCGCGATCTGATCACCGGCTGCGGCCAACGTCGCGGCCATCATCTTCGACTCGAACGGTCCCGGTGCGATGGCGTTGACCGTGATGTCCGGCGCCAGGTTGCGAGCGAGGTGCTGCGTGAGGTGGTGCACCGCGGCCTTGCTCGCCGAGTACGAGTACGTCTCGAGGATCGGCACCTGGATCCCGTCGATCGAGCCGATGTTGATCACCCGTGACGGATCATCCGGCGTCGCGGCTGCCTTGAGCATCGGCACCAGGAGCTTGGTGAGGTGGAACACCCCCTCGACGTTGAGCCCGAGCACCCGCCGCCACGACGCCTCGTCGTGCTCGGCCAGGGGCGCGCCCCACGTGGCGCCCGCGTTGTTCACCAGCACGTGGAGGCGGTCCTCGCGTTCACCGAACGCGTCGGCGAGCTGCCGGCAGCCCGCTTCCGTCGAGACGTCGGCCGGCAGCGCGAAGCACCGGCCGACGGTCGAGAGCTCGGTGGCCACCTCCTCACACACCTCGGCCTTGCGCGAGGACACGTACACGGTGGCGCCGGCCTCGACGAACCCGCGGGCGATCATCAGCCCGATGCCGCGGGAGCCGCCGGTGACGAGCGCCGTCTTGCCTTCGATGGAGAAGAGGTCAGACACGGCGGGCGACGCTATCGCCCGCGCCGCCAATGAGCGCGCGACGATGGCGGGGTGAGCCAGAACTCGGACCGGTACACCATCATCTCTGCCGACTGCCACGGGGGCGGCAGCCACGCGCAGTATCGGGAGTACCTGGACCCTGCCTACCTCGAGGACTTCGACGCGTGGCGCGGGAAGTACAAGAACCCCTTCCGTGACCTGGGCGACCAGCGCCGGCTGCGCAACTGGGACAACGAGATGCGCAACTCGCAGCAGGAGGCGGACGGCATCGTCGCCGAGGTGGTGTACCCCAACACCGTGCCGCCGTTCTTCCCGAGCTTCGTCCTGTTCGCGCAGCCGGCACGGCCCGAGGACTACGAGCACCGGCTCGCCGGCATCCGGGCGCACAACCGGTGGCTGGTCGACTGGTGCGGTGAGTTCCCCGAGCGGCGCGCCGGCGTCGGCCAGATCTTCGTCAACGACGTCGACGACGCCATCCAGGACGCTCGGTGGATCAAGGAGCACGGGCTCCGCGGCGGCATCCTGCTCCCGAACGTCGCGCCGGACGTCACCTGGGTGAAGCCGTTGTACGACCCCTGCTACGACCCGCTGTGGGCCGAGCTGGAGGAGCTCGGCTTGCCTGTGAACGTGCACGGCGGCACGGGTGCTCCGGACTACGGCGCGTACCCGTTCTCGATGCAGCTCTACATCAACGAGGTGGTCTTCTACTCCCAGCGGCCCTTCGTGCAGTTCGTTCTCTCCGGAGTGTTCGAGCGGTTCCCAGGGCTCAAGTTCGTGATGACGGAGCAGGGCTGCGCGTGGGTGCCGCCGCTCCTCAGGCGCCTCGACGCCACGCTGGCGAAGATCCGCGACACGGGCGCGATGGGAGAGATCCGCTACGACCGCGGCGACGTGCTGCCGCGCTCCGCCACCGACTACTTCCGCCAGAGCTGCTGGATGGGCGTGAGCCAGCCCGCGCCGGAGGACGCCGCGGCCCGGTACGAGATCGGCCTCGACCGGTTCATGTGGGGCAGCGACTATCCCCACGACGAAGGCACCCACCCCTTCACGCGGGAGCACCTGCGCAGCCTCTTCTCCGACACCGATCCGGCCGAGATGCGCCGGATCCTCTCGGAGAACGCGGCCGCGCTGTACGACTTCGACCTCGACGCGCTCGCGCCGCTCGCGGGGCAGGTCGGCCCCACGATCGAGGAGATCGCCGTCCCGCTCGACCATCTTCCCGACGAGCCGAACGAGGCGCTGCTGCGGTCGGCCGGCGCCCGGTGAAGAACCGCTAACGTCGACCCCCTCATGACAGTCCAAGACGACGCTTCGCCCACCGACACCTCGAGGACCACGGAGGGCGCGGCCGGCTTCGGCGGAGGCTTGCTCGGGCTCGTGCGGGACGAGGTCACCGCGCTGCGCACCAGCGCCGCGGTCGAGCGGGCCGCGCTGATCGACACGATCGCCACCCGGCTCACGGACATCGAAGAGCAGCTGTCCGAGCTGCGCGCCGACGTCTCGTCGGCTCGGGCCGACCTCGAGGCCTCCAGGATCGCGGTCGCAGGATCGTTGGCCGACGTGCACGCCGCCGTCGCGGCTGCCGGCGCCGGCGACGTCGGAGCCCTCGTCCAACAGGCCGTCGCCGCCCAGGTCGTCCCGATCGTCCAGGCCGTCGTCGACGCCATGGGCCCGCAGATCGAGCGCACCGGAGCCGAGGTGGCCTACCTCCGCACCGCACTCATCGGCCCCGGCACCTGACCCTCAGCCTGTCGCGATCGCCGGTGCGCTAAGCGATCGTGAAGTGGAGATCGAGCCCGGTGAGCATGAGCAGGTCGAGCGCCTGCTTGCTCGGCGAGCGAAGCACCAGCTGGGCACAGGTCTCGACGGCGAGCGCCTGCGCTTTGAGCAGCGCCGCGAGGCCATGCGAGTCGATGAACGTCACGGCGGCGAGGTCCAGGATGTAGGTCGACTCCGCCTGGAAGGCGTTCATCCAGGTGGCGACGAGGTGCTCGGACGCGATGTCGAGCTCGCCCTCCAGCGCCAGCACCAGCGCGCCGGAGGGGTTGCCGTTGACCGTGCCCGACAGATCGATGACAGCCATCAGAACCTCCAAGGTCTGGGGAGGTTGAACGATGGTCGGAAGGTACGACGACCCGTCGGATCGCCTCAATCGCCCATTCGGGTGATTTGCTCGACGGTGTCCACCGCGACGAAGGAGGCCTCCCCGGCCGCAAGTGCGCCGGGGAGGCCTCGTTCGACAGATCAAACCGACGTGCTACTTGTCGTGGCCGTTGTCCCCAGAATTCTGGCCGCCATGGTCACCGCGGTCGTCCTGGTTCTGGCCGCCGTGGTCCTTGTCGTTCTTGTCCTTGAGGTACGACTCGCAGGCGCCTTGGTTCTTGAAGGGCTTGCCGTTGTCGTCGGTGAGCTGCTTCCACCCGTCGCGCTTGCACGCATCCTTGGAGGCGGGCGGGTTGGCCGCACCGAACCGCACGGAGGGGACGTACCCCGTCCAGCAACCAGGGCTGTGGTCGTTGCGGAACGTTCCGGCGGTCCCACCGTCGCAGTAGACGGAAGCGGTTGCGGAGTTCAGGAACGCGCCATCGGGATCGACATCGGTCCCGGTCGTCGCCGACGCGCTGACGCCGACGTTCAGGGAGTCGTAGAAGCAACCCTGCGGCGTGCTGCTGCACGGCAGGGGGCCGTACGGCGTCGGGCCGTAGTTCGACGTGTTGTAGCTGATCCCGTAGATGACGGTGTTCGGCAACGTCACGTTCAGTGCGCTGAAGTCGATCGTGACGTTGGCCGCCTTGCCGCTGAAGCACGTCGCCGATGCCGCGTCGTACCACTTGCCGGCGTCAGTGCCGGTGCAGTTCGCACTGGCCGAGGGCCGGTACGGGACGGCGACGGTCTGCGTGACCGCCGCGAACGAGGTACCGCCGGCGGCGCTGAGCTCGTCGGCGTAGAGCTTCACCGTGATGGGCACGAGCGACGTCGCGCCTGGAGTGCTCGCGCAGGTGCCGAGGACCCAGCTGCCGGTCTGGCAGGCCCAGCTGCTCATCGTGATCGTCACGTCCTTCAGCAGGCGTGCCGTCCCGGCGAAGGTGACCTTGTCACCGAACTCACTCACCTGCTGGGCCTCGAAGGGCTGGCTGACGAGGTTGCCCGGCAACGGGGTCGGGATGCTGTTGTAGATCGTCACACCGCTCGCCGAGCTCGCCGCTTGCGCAGCGGGACCAGCGAGTAGGGCACCGACCAGCGCGAGCGCGGGTACGGCCGTCAACAAGAGTCGACGCATCAATAGAGCTCCGTTCGGGGTCAAGAAAGACGTCGGTTTCGCCTCTTGCTCCCCGTCGGTCCACGGGCGACCACACGACCGAAGGATCTCTGCTCCGCCGCGGTCCGTTCGAACCGCCTCGCCACCGTAGGTGGGCAATACCTCACGCACAATGGCCACAACGGATCATCTGGGTGCCGACGCCTGTCATGGAACGCCTGGGCACAGCGCCTAGTACTTGCTCAACAACAGGAGCAATCAGCCTGGACCGGTGAGATGGAGACCCTGCCTGAGCAAGGCCTCTTGGAGCGGACGACGGGATTCGAACCCGCGACCCCAACCTTGGCAAGGTTGTGCTCTACCA
>JBEEGB010000279.1:0-3730 GCA_041166585.1 Acidimicrobiaceae bacterium | reverse complement strand
TGCGATCCGTCTGCAAGGGTGAGCTCGTCCTCGTGGAGCACCTCGACCCGTACCTCGAGCTCATGGCCCCACGGGTGGCGAGCGCGCGGTTCTCGCCGGACTGGGACCAGTGGTGGCGCGTCAACTCCCCGGGGCTCACGGGCCTCGTGGAGCGGGCCGGCTTCGACGTCAGCTGGGTCGGTCGGAGGTTTCTGGTGCCGTTCGGCCCCGGCGCACCCCGTCAGCCATGGCGATCCACCGCGCTGCACGCGCTGGCGGCGAGACGGCCACTGGGTCGCGGCCTGCTCTTCCGGAGCCTGCGCGCCACCCCCCGTCCCCAGCGGCCGACCCGGTGACCGGGCGCTCGTCGTTCGTCACCGGCGCCTACGGGTTCCTCGGTGTCTGGCTGGTCAAGGCCCTGCTCGAGCGGGGCGACCGAGTCACGGTCCTGCGAGTGACGCCCGGAGGACCGTTCGCGCTCGAGATGATGGGCTTGCACCAGCACGTGTCCGTCGTCGACGGCGACGTCCGCGACGCGGCGGCGCTCGACCACGCACTCACCGACCACCGCGTCGAGAGCGTCTTCCACCTCGCCGCGCAGGCGATCGTGCCGATCGCGAACGAGTCGCCGGTCTCCACGTTCGATGCCAACATCCGGGGGACGTGGACGTTGCTGGACGCGGTGCACCGCCACGAGGTGCCGCACACGGTCGTGGCGTCGAGCGACAAGGCCTATGGCTCGCACGCTGAGCTCCCGTACCGCGAGGACTTCGCGCTCCAGCCCACGTTCCCCTACGACGTGTCAAAGGCAGCGACGGACCTGATGGCCCGCAGCTACTGGCACACGTTGGGTGTCCCGGTCGCGGTCACGCGCTGCTCGAACCTGTACGGCGGAGGAGATCTGAACGCCTCGCGCCTCGTGCCCGAGATCGTGAAGGCCGCGCTGGCGGGACGCCGGCCGGTGGTGCGCTCCGACGGCAGCCCCGAGCGCGACTTCCTCTACGTCGAGGATGCCGCCGCGGCGTACCTCGCGCTCGACGAGGCGCGGGGGTCTGAGGCGGTCCGAGGCGAGGCGTTCAACGTGGGGACGGGCACACCGGTGTCCGTGGCCACGCTGGTGAAGGTGATCGCCCGGCTGGCGGAAACGGACGTCGACCCTGACTTCCGCGGCACCGGCACCCCCACCGGCGAGATCGACCGTCAATTCGTCGACACCAGCAAGATCCGTGCCGCGTGCGGCTGGGAGCCGACGGTCGAGCTCGAAGAGGGCATCGTCCGCACCATCGACTGGTACCGGGAGCACCCCGAGGCGATCGGTGCTTGAGGCGAGCGGCACCGAGATCCTCGAGCGGTTGCCCGACGACGCGACCGTCCTCGACGTCGGCGGATGGGGCCAGCCCTTCCCGCGGGCCGACTGGGTGCTCGACCTGTTGCCGTACGAGACCCGCGGGCTCTACGGCTATGACCGAGCGACGGCAGTCGAGCGGTTCACCGCGCAGACCTGGGTGCAGCGCGACATCTGCGATCACGAGGCATGGCCGTTCGCCGACCGCCAGTTCGACTTCGCCGTGTGCTCCCACACGCTCGAGGACGTCCGCGACCCGATCTGGGTGTGCCGCGAGCTGCAGCGGGTGGCCAAGGCCGGCTACATCGAGTGCCCGTCGCGAGCAGAGGAGCAGAGCTGGGGCGTGCACGGACCCTGGGTGGGGTGGAGCCACCACCGTTGGCTCGTCGACGTGGTCGACGGCCGGCTGCGGTTCGCGTTCAAGCCCGCGGTGCTGCACGCGCGCGACCACTTCCCCGCCGGCCACGCCGCCTCGCTCAGCGCGACCGATCGGGTCGTTGTGCTCTGGTGGGAGGGCGGCTTCGCGTTCGAGGAGCTGCAGTTCGTCGAACCCGAGGACCTCCACCGCTACCTCCGTGCCGTGGACGGCCAACCGGCGCCGCCGGCGGATGAAGCGACGCCGGCGACGAGCCCCAGACGTGGCCGGGGCGCCCTGCGCCGGGTCCGCAGCTTCGTCAGGCCCGCCGAGCCACCACGCTGATGTTCGGCGCTCATCGGGGCGGGCCGTCGGTGGCATGGGTTCGGCTGAGGTGAGCCCGCAGGTGCTCGGCCCACTCGGCGCGGCCGTGCTCGTCGCGGCGCAGTCGGGCGAGGACGTACAAACGACCGCAGCCGCCGACGTTCAGCGCGCGATAGGCCATCGTGCCCGCCGGCCCGTGGACGCGGCGGTAGAAGCGGTAGCCGTTGTTGATGTGGGCCCTCGTGCGAAGCGGCCCGTAGCTGGATTGCCCTGATGCGTTGCCGACGTGACGCACCACGGCGCTCGGCTCGAAGCGGATCGTCCAGCCGGCCGCCCTGGCCCGCCAGCACCACTCGAGGTCCTCCACGTACATGAAGAACGTCTCGTCGAAGCCGCCGAGCACGTCGAGCGCAGACCGGCGCATGAGCAGCGCGGCGCCCACGGCCCAGTCGACGTCGCGGGCTTCGTCGTGCGCCCACACCCCGACGAGGCCGAGGCGGTTGGCGAGCTTGGGCCAGAGCCGGCGGTAGCCGCCAACGGCGGTGATCGAGGCCACGCCGAGCGACGGGAATGGGAACGTGGAGTGCTCGAGCGACCCATCGGGGCGCAGCAGCCGTGGGGCCACCGCAGCAGCCGACGGCGACGCCTCACCCGCGGCGATCAGCGCTTCGATGGCGCCGGGCTCGGGCCACGCGTCGGAGTTGAGCGCGAGGAACCACGGCGCGCGTGAGCGGGCGATGAGCCGGTTCATGCCTGCCGCGAAGCCGACGTTTTGCTCCCCGACCTCGACTTCGGCCTGCGGAACCCGAGCGCGGATGGCCTCAGCGGTGCCGTCCGTCGACGCGTTGTCGTGCACCAGGAGCCGCAGCTCGAGGCCCGCGGTGTGCTCGATGAGTCGCTCGAGCGCCGAGACCGTGAGGTCACGGGTGTTGAACGTCACCACCCCAACGTCGAGCGCGACCACGCCCGGATCGTACGATCAGCGGGCCATGGCCGACACCGCTGCCCCTGGGTTCTCCCTCGACGGAAGCCCGACACCAGTCAGCACCATCGTCCTGTCCGCATGGAGCAGCCGCGAGCTGATCACGATCCTCGCTCGCAAGGACTTCTACGTGCGCTACCGCAGGGCGACCTTCGGGTTGCTCTGGGCGGCCGCGCTGCCCCTGCTGCAGGCGTTGGTGCTCGCGTTCGTCGTGTCGCGGTTCGCCACGTTCGAGACCAGCCAGCACTACGCGGTGTTCGTGCTCTCCGGCACCGTGGCCTGGGGCACGTTCAGCAGCATCGTCAGCGCAGGTTCCACGGCGATCGTCGACGGGTCCGGGCTGTCGACGAAGATCTACTTCCCGCGCATCGTGCTGCCGCTCGTGACGGTGTGGGCATCGTCGTACGGGCTGGCCATCAGCGCCGTCGTGCTGCTGGCCGCCGCGGTCATCACCGGCGTGGGACTGGGTCCCGCAACGCTGCTGCTGCTCCCCGCGATGGCCCTCACCCTGCTCCTCGGGGCGTGCTTCGCGATCGTGCTGTCGGCGCTCCACGTCTACTTCCGTGACGTCCGCTACCTCGTGCAGGCCGCGCTGCTCGTGTGGCTCTACGTCACGCCGGTGATCTACCCGCTCGGCGCCATCGGCGGGGTGCGGCACTGGGTCGAGGCCAACCCGATGACCGGCGTCGTCGAGCTCTACCGAGCGGCGACCGTCGGCGCGGACCCGGGCTGGACCACGACGTTG
>JBEEGB010000278.1:0-4840 GCA_041166585.1 Acidimicrobiaceae bacterium | reverse complement strand
GCTCCAGCTCGACGCCGCGCTCACGGGCGCGCTGCACGACCACGGGTTCGAGGTGGCCATCGAGACGAACGGCACCTTGCTCCCGCCCGATGGTGTCGACTGGGTGTGCGTGAGCCCAAAGGCCGATTCGCCACTCGTCCTCACCGCGGGCGACGAGCTCAAGCTGATCTTCCCGCAGGACGGCGCCGATCCCGTCGACAACGAGCACCTCGCGTTCGACCACTTCCTGCTGCAGCCGATGGACGGGCCCGACGTGGTGGCCAACACGCAGGCGGCGATCGCCTACTGCCTGGCGCACCCGAAGTGGCGTCTCAGCGTGCAGACCCACAAATACCTGGGCATCCCGTGATGGAGATCTACAAGGAGTTCAGCTTCGAGGCCGCGCACCGCTTGCCGAACGTCCCCGAAGGACACAAGTGCGCGCGCCTGCACGGGCACTCATTTCGCGTCACGGTGCACGTGGAAGGCGAACTGGGAACGGACACCGGTTGGGTGATGGACTTCGCCGAGCTGTCCGACGCGTTCGCGCCGCTGCACGAGCAGCTCGACCACCGCTACCTCAACGAGGTGGAAGGCCTCGAGAACCCGACGAGCGAGCTGCTGGCGCAGTGGATCTGGGATCGGCTCGTCGCGGCGCTCCCCGGCCTCTCGCAGGTCGTCGTCCGCGAGACCTGCACTGCGGGCGCCGTTTGCCGAGGCCTCTGACGGCCCGAACTTCGGCGCGAGGCGGTGTGATCACACCGTCTCGCATCCAACATTCGTAGGTGCTCCTTTTAGGGCAGCTCGGCGGTGGCTTCGGTGGTGATGCCGCCGCGGGGGTGTTGGGTGACGGTGACGCGGACGTGGATCGATTCGATGGCGCGCTGCACCTCGGTGGCGATGTCGACCGCGAGCTGCTCGCAGAACGCCGCCTTGTCACGGAAGCTCCACAGGTACAGCTTCAGCGACTTCGACTCGATGCAGCGCAGGTTCGGCTGGTAGTCGATCTCGACCGAGGAGAAGTCGGGTTGGCCGGTGATCGGGCACAGCGACGTCAGCTCGTCGCACGTGAAGCGCACACGTGTGCACTTGTCCGGCGCGGCGAACGACTCGAGGTGCTCGACGGGATGGCGGACCGGGTGGCCGAGGAGGGTCAGGTCGTCACCGGTCTGCGTCATGCATCGGCGAGGGTAGCGCTCGCTCTGGCCTCACGGATCTGGTCGGCGTGGTCGTGGCCGTGAGCGGCGTACAGCTCGAGCCACCGCTTCATCGAGTACGCGCCGTCCTCGGAGTGCGTTCCGGCGCGCGACCACTCGGCGTCATCGAGCAGCTCAAGCAGCTCGACGTTGGTGGCTCGAACAGCGGCGAATACCGCAAAGGACCGCTCCCACGGGCGGTCGTAGTGCAGGACGCGGGCGTACTCGTCCTGGTCGTAGGCCACGATCAGCGGCTCGTCCTCTGCCAGCAGACGGCGCAGGCGGATCGTCGAGATGGTCTCGGAGTCGGCGAGGTGGTGGACGATCTCCCGCGCCGTCCACTCGCCGGGCGCGGGACGGGCGTCGAGGTCGTGCGCGACCGCACCCTCGAGCGCGGCGAGGACCTCGTCGGGTCCTTGGCGGTAGCGGTCGATCAGCGCGCGGCGGGTGGTGGCGTCCATACCGGCATCGTGCGTCACCTGCGCGACGTGCACGAGCGCGAGAGCGGCCGACGACCGCTCGATTCCCGCCGACGGTCACCGCACGAAGAAGTGCCAGCCCGACTACGCCAGGGTGACCGTGCGATCGACGTGCACCGCCTCGAGCAGGCGACGATCGTGGGTGACGAGCAGCAGGGTGCCGTCGTAGGTGTCGAGCGCCTGCTCGAGCTGCTCGATGGCGGGCAGGTCGAGGTGGTTGGTCGGCTCGTCGAGCACGAGGCAGTTCACGCCGCGGGCCATGAGCAGCGCGAGCACGGCGCGGGTGCGCTCACCGGGGGAGAGCGATGACGCGGTGCGTGCGACGTGCTCCGCGCCGAGACCGAACTTGGCCAGCAGCGACCGTGCGTCTTGGCCCACGACGAGCCCGCTCTCGGCTTGGAACGCGTCGAGCAGGGGACGGTCGGCCGCCAGCCGGGCCCGGGTCTGGTCGACCTCGCCGACCACCACGCCGGGACCGAGCCATTGCGTGCCCGAGGTGAGCGGCAGCCTTCCGAGCAGCGCGGCGAGGAGCGTGGTCTTGCCGCTGCCGTTCGGTCCCAGGATCGCCACTCGCTCAGCCCAGCCGACCTCGAGGTCGATCGGGCCGAGGCGGAACGTGCCCAGCTCGACGACCGCGTCGGACAACCGGGCCACCACATCCCCCGACCGTGGCGCGGTCGCGATCTCGAGGTGCAGCTCCCAGCCTTCCCACGGCTTGTCGACCACGTCGAGGCGGCTGAGCGCCTTCTCGGTGATGCGCACCTTGCCGGCCTGCTTCTCGGTGCGGTTCAGGCGGAAGTCGCGCTGCGCTTTGTCGTTGTCCTTCGGGTTCTTCTTGGCGGTCTTCACGCCCTGGACGGCCCACTGCCGTTGCGTGCGGGCGCGGTCCTCGAGGTCGCGGCGCTTGTCGCGGTACTCGCCGAACGCCTCTTCGGCGTGACGGCGCGCCGTGGCCCGCTCGTCGAGGTAGGCCAGCCAGCCACCCTCGAACAGCCGGCCCTCGTGGCTGTGCTCGTCGAGCTCGAGCACGCTCGAGATGGTGCGCTCGAGGAAGGCGCGGTCATGCGACACGACCATCACGCCCCCGGCGAGCTGGTCCAGGAAGCGCTCGAGCCGGTCGAGCCCGTCGAAGTCGAGATCGTTGGTGGGCTCGTCGAGGAGGAACACGTCGAACTGGGCGAGCAGGATGGCGGCCAGCGAGGTGCGGGCGGCCTGGCCCCCGGACAGCGTGCGCATGTCCTGGTCGAGCAGCCGGGCCGGGAGCCCGAGCTCGTCCCACAGCGGACCGATGCGGGCGTCGAGGTCGGCGCCTCCGAGCGCGAGCCAGCGGTCGAGCGCGGTGGAGTAGCGGTCGTCGCTGCCGGGCTCGCCGGTGGACAGCTCGCCCGTGGCCTGGTCGAGCTCGGTCGCGGCCGCGGCGACACCGGTGCGGCGGGCGAGGAAGTCGCGGACGGTCTCACCGGGACGGCGCTCAGGTTCCTGGGGTAGGTAGCCGACCGTTCCGAACGGTGGGGCCAGTGTGACCGAGCCGCGGTCGGGCAGCTGGAGACCGGCGAGCACGCGCAGCAGCGACGTCTTGCCCGTGCCGTTCGGACCGACCACGCCGATCCGTGCCCCGGGCGCGACGAGGACGCCCACGTCGTGCAGGACGACGTGGTCACCGAAGGCCAGGCTGAGGCCGCGCGCGTGGAGGGTGGCGGTCATGGTTCGCCCCGCATGGTGACACGCCCCCCCGTGCGCCCACTGTGGAGTTTGGGCCGTGTGGGGGACGGTTGAGAGTCCGCAGAGTGGGCGGGTCAGGGTTCCGTGGACTTTCAGCCGTGAAGATCACGGCTGAGCGTCCGCAGAGCACGCAGGATGTCGGCCGCGACGCCAGCTGCGTCGCCGACGACGCGGCTCCACGGAAAGCGCAGGATCGTCCACCCCTCGAGCACCAACGCGTTCTGGCGCTCGATGTCGGCGGCGAACGCTTCGGGCGAGGATCGCATCTCGTAGCCGTCGATCTCGATGGCGAGCTTGAGCTCGGGGTAGGCGGCGTCGATCCGGAACGTTCGTCGGCCGATGCGCACCTGGTGCTGGAACTCCATGTCGGGCAGGGCGTGGCGTTGGGCGAGCAGCAGGAACCGCAGCTCGAGAACGCTTTCGAGCGGACGCCCGAGCCCGTCGAGGAGGTCGAGCGCGCTCCTCACGTTGAGGACGCCGGTGCGGCCCGATCGAGCCAGCCGCACGACCGTGGCCTTGGCGGCGTCGAGGGTGAAGAGGCGCTTGGCGCCGCCGCGGACGATGACCTCGGCGATCGAGTCGCAGTCGAGGGTGACACCGAGGTCCAACACGGTGACGAGCGGGTTGGTGGTGCGGATGCCGCGTCGGTGCCCGAGGTGGTTCCAGCACAGGTCGACGGAGCGGTGGACGATCACGCCGTTGAGGCGGGCCCGGCGCTTGACGGGGATCACGATCTCCGGCGTCGGGGGATAGTCGTCGAGGAGTTCCCACAGTGCCGCCGCCGACCGGCCCCATGCCGCGGCCATCGCGCCGCCCGCCGCGACCGCGGCGGCGAGGTCCTGCAGGGGTGTGCGCAGGACGGCGGGGTTGACGTAGACGCCGAGGTGGCGTCGGTTGAGCAGACCGGCCGCGCAGGCTGCGTCGATCCGGTCCTGGCTCAGGGCAAGGGTGCGGGTGGTGGTGACGCCGTGAGCTCGGGTGGCGCGGGTGATCTCGCGGACGGTGTCGGCGGTGGACATGTTCCCCTCCAGGGGTTCAACGGGATGTGGAGGGGAATCGACGCAACGTAATTCGCGCGGCTCGGCCCGACAAGCGGTCCTCGTTCCTTGGACGATCAACCGTGAACGGCACGGCTCCGAGTCCACAGAACGCTCTTGCTGCCGCGTCCGCGTCCACAGTGGACGCTCGCATCCGATCCCGCACGGCTCAGCGCCCACAGTGGGCGCGGGGCCGTGGGGTCATGAGGGCAACGCGCTCACGAATACAAGGCGTCGATCTCCGATGCGTACTTGGCGTGCACGCCGCGGCGCTTGAGCTTGGAGGTGGGCGTGAGCTCCTCGGAGTCGGGCAGCCACTCCTCGCCCAGCACCTTCACCTTCTTGACCTGCTCGGCGCTGTTGAACTGCTTCATGGCCTCCTTCACCTCCCGCTCGACCTCCGCCACCACGGCGGGGTTGTCGGCGA